>CAZIHJ010000089.1:4652-12233 GCA_964538485.1 uncultured Chitinophagales bacterium
AACGGAAGCTTCATCACTGCCGCCATGTTCAGTCCTTCATGAAAATCCCCGACGTTGCACCCGCCGTCACCGATGTAGTTCATCACCACGGCATTCTCTTTTCTCATCCTTGATGCAAGCGCAACGCCGACTGCCATCGGAATCATCGCGGCAAGATGACTCACATTGCCATAGATCCTGAGAGCCGGATCGGCATAATGGCCGGTGCCGTCGCGCCCGCGCGTGAGACTGTCGCGTCTGGCGAGTTGCTGCAGGAAGATATTCTTCAGCGATTGTCCTTTGACGAGATGCGCGCCGAGATCACGGTGCATAGGGAAGAGATAATCGTGCTGTTCAAGTGCGTACGCGCTCCCAACCGCCGTTGCCTCATTGCCGTAACTCGTGTACGCGCCACCGACAATCTTCCCCTGCCGGTACAAACGCAGTATGGCATTGTCCACTTCACGTGTCAGCCGCATGTACTGATACAACTCGAGGCGCTCCTGGTTGGATAACAGGGGCCGTGATGGTGCTGGATGTGATTTTGCAGTGGTTACTGACATGGTACTCTGTTTTCTCTAGTAGGCGAGCAACCGCTCAAGACCGTTGAATATATCGGACTCCTGGGGCAACATTGCGTTCTCAAGTTCCGGGCCGTACGGAACAGGCGTGTCCTTTGCTGCAACCCGTTGTACCGGCGCATCAAGTCGTTCGAACGCTTCGGCACTGATGATTGCCGCTATTTCTGCTCCGAACCCGCCGGTTAGTGTGTCTTCATGGACAATCAACACTTTGCCCGTTTTGCGGACGGAGGTGAGAATAGTTTCTCTGTCGAGAGGATTGAGCGTTCGCAAATCAATCACTTCAATACTGACACTGTGCTTGTCTTCAATCTTTCTTGCGGCATCGAGTGAGCGCTGCACCAGCATTCCCCAGGTGATTATCGTGACGTCATCTCCTGCCTTTTTGATTTTGGCAAGGCCGAAGGGAATCAGGTAGTCGGCATCGGGTTCCGGCGCTGAAGCAAACCCCTGGCGGTACAGTCCCTTGTGCTCACAGAAAATCACCGGATCATGTTCACGGCATGCGGTTTTCAAGAGGCCTTTTGCATCTGTGGCATTGGAAGGATAGACTACCCTGACGCCAGGAATATGCGTAAAGAATCCATCAATAGACTGACTGTGATACAGTCCGCCGTGGATGTAGCCGCCGACGGCAACACGCACGACCATGGGGCAAGCCCAATCGTTATGAGAACGGAAGCGCAACATGGCGACTTCATCCCGCAACTGCATGAACGCTGGCCAGATATAATCGCCAAATTGAATTTCCACAACGGGTTTATAGTCGCCGCGCACGGCAAGACCAAACGCCGTTCCGACAATACTCGCTTCGGCCAAAGGTGAATTGAAAACACGGTCACCGAATTTCGCAGTCAGGCCTTTGGTCGCGGTAAACACCCCACCTTTGTTACCGGCAACATCCTCTCCGTAAATCAGCATCTTCGGATTACGTTCCATCTCTTCCACAAGGGCGTGATTGATCGCATCGACCATCACGATGTTTGCACCGGAGTGTTCACGTTCGGCAAATCCGTTTACGGGAACGACGATGTCCGGTGAATAAACGAACTTCTCAAGTCCGTTAACATCAGGAAGCGGTTCCTTCTCTGCCTCTTCAGCAGCCCGGTCAATTCTGCCCTGAATCTCCTCTTTGATCTTCGGGAAGTCATCTTTCTTCAATAATCCACGCTCGACAAGAAACTGTTCGAATCGGGGAATCGGATCTCTCTTCAGGTCCTCGTCAAGTTCCTTGTGGTCCCTGTATTTTCGATGATCATCCGACGAAGAATGTGGCAGCAACCGAACGGTATCGGCTTCAATCACACTCGGCCCTTTTCCTGCACGTGCAAGAGCAACGGCTTCCTCGACGACGTCATACGTCGCCTTGAAATCGCAGCCATCAACACGATAGCGATTGAGGCCTTCGTATCCCTTGACCATTCCATACACTGACTCACCCGCAAGCTGATCGCTCACCGGAACGGAGATTGCAAACTTGTTATTTTGGATCAGGAAGATCACGGGGAACCGGCCACGGGCTGCCCAGTTTACTGCTTCATGGAATTCACCTTCGCTCGTCGAACCCTCACCCGATGCAACGTACACCACCTCATCGGTGCCATCCTTCATCGCACCCATCGCAGTACCGACCGCCTGCAAGTACTGCGTGCCGGTCGGACTCGATTGCGCAACGATCCTCCACTTCTTGTGTCCATAGTGGAAAGGCATGGCGTAACCGTTGCTGCTTGGCCCGCCCTTGCGGTGCAACGCTTCAAGCATAATATCGTCAATTGTGTAGCCGAACTGGAGCGAGAAGGCAAGATCACGATAGTACGGATACGCCCAGTCATAGCCCGGCTTCATTGCAAGCGCGGTGGCTGTTTGCGCGACCTCATGTCCAGAGCCGCCGATGTGAAAAAAGCACTTCCCTTGCTTGAGCAGCACCAGGATTTTTTGATCGATCAGTCGGGCGGTGACACAATTCTTGTAGGCGCCGACGATTTTCTGGTTGTCTAATTTCGACGAGGAACCGCCTGATGAAGCAGGCGCTGATCCGCCGTTGGTTCCTTTTTTCTGGGGGTTCGGCTTATGTGATTGTGTGGGACTCACTCAGTATTCCTGAAACTAATGGTTGTGTGAATGATCTGGAACTTCAGCAAGCAATACCTCGAATGGAACTTCAACAGTCTGGACACCAAACACTTTTCCAAAATGATGAACAAGCGGAGGGATCACTTCATCCATCTCCACTTTCCTCTCGAGCACGGTTTCAAGCGACGTGACACCCTTTTCAAAAATCCCGCAAGGAATAATTCTATTGAAGTAGGAAAGGTCGGTGGAAACATTGAATGCGAAGCCGTGCATTGTTATCCAACGGCTGGCCTTTACGCCGATAGCACAAATTTTCTCGTTGCCAACCCAGACGCCGGTATATTCTGAAACATGCTTTCCGTGAACACCAAATTCACGCAACGTTCCGATGATCACCTCTTCTAGGTCCCGGAGGTAACGGTGAAGATCAAGATAATAGTCTTCGAGCCGGAGAATGGGATATCCTACGAGTTGCCCCGGGCCATGATAGGTAATGTCTCCACCGCGATCGTTATGGAAAACAGGAACCCCTTTGGCGAGTAGCTCGTTGGGGGTTGCGAGAAGGTGGTTGTCGTCCCCAGACTTGCCGATGGTGTAGACATGATCGTGCTCGGTGAGCAGAAATGTGTCATGGATTTCACCGGCAAGGCGAAGCCCATGCACATGCTGTTGAAGATCCCAGCACTCCTTGTACTCCGTACGACCAAGTGAGCACACCTGAACGGCACGATGTAGTCCGGCGGCTGTCATCAGATATTAATCGCCTCACCATACGCAGCTGCAGCCGCTTCCATCACGGCTTCGCTCAATGTCGGATGTGCGTGGACGGTATGGAAGATGTCCTTCCCTGTACACTCAAGCTTTTTTGCAATTGCCAACTCGGCAATCATCTCCGTTGCCTCCGAGCCCATGATGTGCGCGCCGAGAAGTTCGCCGTACTTTGCATCAAAGATCAACTTCACCATACCTTCCGTCTCACCAATGGCAACCGCTTTTCCGAGAGGCCTGAATGGAAACTTGCCGATCTTCAATTCATGGCCTGCCTCTTTCGCCTTCTCTTCGGTCAGGCCAACGCTGGCAATTTGCGGCTGGCAGTATGTACAACCGGGGATCATGGAGTAGTCGATGGGTTGCGGATGGTGGCCGGCAATTGATTCAATACAATGAACTCCCTCTGCCGACGCGACATGCGCCAACCATGGTGCTCCAATTACATCACCGATTGCATAGAGTCCGGCGACATTTGTTTTATAGTCTTGATCAACCTTAATATGACCACGCTCGACTGTTACACCAACCGTTTCCAGTCCGAATCCTTCGACATTCCCCTGCACACCGATTGCGATCAGGGCAACGTCGCCCTTCAGTTCTTTCTTCCCCTCCGGAGTAGTAACAACAACAGTCACGTCGCCGGCACTTGACTTGACGCTTTCCACTTTGGTCTGCGTAAGAATCTCAATTCCCTGCTTCTTGAAGCTCGTCTCCATTTGCTTGGTGAGTTCGCGGTCCTCAACCGGAAGGATCGTCGGCATCATCTCAACAACCGTGACCTTGGTGCCGAGTGAATTATAGAAGTATGCGAACTCCATGCCGATGGCCCCCGCCCCAACAATAATCATGGACTTCGGCTGCTCAGGCAGCGTCATCGCTTCAGTGCTGGTGATAATCCTTTTGCGGTCGATGGCAACACCAGGGACGCTGCGCGCCCTCGCACCTGTGGCAATTATAATGTGCTTTGCAATCACTTTCTCCGTCGGCTTACCTTCCGCCTTGACTTCGATTCCCCCTTTACCGAGAAGCGTTCCGTACCCCGGCATGTAGTCGATCTTATTCTTCTTCATGAGGTATTCCACCCCCTTGGAGATCCGATCGGCAACACCGCGGCTGCGCTTGATGATCTTTGAGAAATCGAACTGCAGGTTCTGGTATGTAATTCCCCACTCTTCGGCTTTCTTGAAGGCATTGAGTAACTCGGCATTCTTGAGCAAGGCTTTGCTCGGTATGCAGCCCCAGTTGAGGCAGATTCCGCCAAGACGGTCGCGTTCAATGATCCCTGTTTTCATTCCAAGCTGGGTGGCACGGATTGCAGCGGTGTACCCGCCGGGTCCGCCGCCCAATACAACGACATCAAAGTTCTTTTCAGCCATGCATTCCTCGTTTGTAACAACAAAAAAGGGAAACGGCAATTCCCTTTTGATTCGGGTCTGTCAACCCTCAACAACTTTTGAGATTCACCATCACACGACTCTTTTTCCTTGAATCCGATAAGCACGAAGTGACAGATGAGCTTGAGCAGGACAAAAAGGTTGAGTTTGGCAAGCGATTTTTGCTCGTGTGGGCATAAATTTCATGAAAATATACTCAAACACAGTTTGAAAGTCAACCAACCTCAACCGGGGGAATACGCTTATGAAACATGAAGTTACATTGATTTTACAAACCAATTTAAGTATACTATGCACAAAAAAAATGTGACTGTTGAGATGACGGGACGTGAAGAGGACAACGAAAAGCTCGTCACCACCAACCGCAAAGCCCGACATGACTATACTGTTCTCGACACTTTCGAGGCGGGCATCGTCCTGACAGGTACGGAAGTAAAGTCCTTGCGCCAAGGGAAGGCAACGCTCACCGATGGGTACGCACAAATAAAGAATGGCGAGGTCTGGCTCATCGGCATGCACATCAGTCCGTACGAACAAGGAAGCTACGCAAACGTTGATCCGATCCGAACGCGGAAACTCCTTCTGCATAAGAAAGAGATCATCAAACTCATCGGAAAGACACAGCAACAGGGCTTAACGTTGGTCCCTCTTAAGGTGTATTTCAAGAGCAATAAAGCAAAAGTTCTATTGGGTCTTGCACAAGGCAAGAAGGAGTATGACAAGCGTCATGACATCGCAAAGCGCGAGGTCGAACGACAATTGAAACGACAGTATGCGAGGTAGCTGAGAGAATTGTTCCCACCGCTCAACGAACAAATGGATGTTATACGACGAGGCGTAGCCGAGATTATCCCCGAGGATGACCTTGTCCGCAAGATCGAACACTCCATTAAGACCCAAAAACCACTTAATGTAAAACTTGGATGCGATCCGAGCAGACCGGATTTACACCTCGGGCACTCAGTTGTTCTCCGAAAGCTCCGTCAGTTTCAGGATCTGGGCCACCAGGCCACGCTCATTGTCGGCGACTTCACCGGAATGATCGGTGATCCTTCAGGACGGAGCAAGACACGACCGCCCCTGACTATTGAAGAGACCCGCAAGAATGGTCAGAGCTACTTCGAGCAGGCGACCAAGATTCTCTCGACGAAGAAGGTTCAGATGTTGTACAATTCCGAGTGGCTCGGCAAAATGATGTTCACCGATGTAATCATGCTCGGCAGTCATTACACCGTTGCCCGGATGCTTGAGCGGGACGACTTTGAGAAACGCTACAAGGCCGGTGAACCGATCAGTATTCACGAGTTACTCTATCCCCTTGCCCAGGCAATGGACTCTGTTGCCATTGAATCCGACATTGAGCTTGGAGGGACCGATCAGAAGTTCAATCTCCTCGTTGGACGGGATATCCAACGTGAATACAAGCTGAATCCCCAGATCATCATTACGCTTCCCATACTTCCGGGAACTGACGGTGTTGAAAAAATGAGCAAGTCGCTGGACAATTACATCGGCATTAACGAATCACCACGCCAGATGTACGGAAAAACACTTTCGGTCCCGGACAATCTCATTCATGAGTACTTTGTTCTCGCGACCGACGTTCCCGCCACCGAACTTGTGGACATCAAGGCCCAGCTGGAATCGAAAGGCACAAACCCGCGCAACATAAAGCGACGCCTTGCCCGTGAGCTGGTGAGAATGTACCATGATGCGGAGGCGGCACAAGCGGCCGAGGAGGAGTTTGATCGTATCTTTGTGAAGAAGGATTTGCCCGACGAGATCCCTGAGATGAGCATCAGCCTTGAAAACGGGAAGGTTGGCATCATTCGGTTACTCACGGAAACACAACTCGCGGCCTCCAATAGCGAAGCACGACGTGTTATCGAACAAGGTGGCGTGAGCGTAGATGGCAGGCGGGTTGCCGACCAGAACGAATTAATCGAAGTGCAAAACGGTGTTGTTGTAAAGGTCGGAAAGCGCCGGTTTGTCAGGGTCACCAGCGCATAATTTTTCATAACATTCACGGAGATACAACATTGTACGTCCCGGGCAAGATGTTCTTTACGAAAGGAGTAGGTCGTCATAAAGACTACCTCCAGTCTTTTGAGCTCGCACTGCGCGATGCAAGAATAGAGAAGTGTAATCTGGTGACCGTCTCGAGTATTTATCCTCCCGGGTGCAAACGTATTTCGGCCGACGAGGGTTTGAAGTTTCTCCAGCCGGGCCAGATTACGTTTGCGGTAATGGCAAGGAATGCAACCAATGAACCCAACCGGTTGATCGCGGCTTCAATCGGCGTGGCCACCCCGGCAGATGCAACGCAGTACGGGTATCTTTCGGAACATCATCCCTTTGGCGAAACTGACGAGAAGGCAGGTGAATACGCGGAAGATCTTGCGGCGACAATGCTCGCAACGACTCTCGGAGTGGAATTCGACCCCAGCATAGCATGGGACGAGCGTGAGAAGTTGTTCAAGATGAGTGGAAAGATCGTTAAGACGTACAATGTCACGCAGTCAGCCGAAGGCCACAAGGATGGAATCTGGACCACGGTGATTGCGTCAGCAATCCTCCTCCCATAAACAACCGGTCACCCAGAACACAGAAACGCCCGACGGATGTTGATCTCGTCGGGCGTTATCGCATTGACAAACCTCGTACAGCTAGTTCAGAGTTACTCGATACTCGTCATAGTAGTTCATGACCTTGTCCACATAGGCAACCGTTTGCCGGGAATTCCCAAACCATCCAGCCCGTGGCTTTTCCTGATTCCAAACGTT
>CAZIHJ010000090.1:0-12230 GCA_964538485.1 uncultured Chitinophagales bacterium
TTATTCCTCAAGCGTTGCGAGGTTCCCAGGATCCTGGCCGAGTGCCCTGGCCTTCAAGACACGCCGCATGATTTTTCCACTCCGCGTTTTGGGAAGTGAGTCCACAATCTGGATTTCTTCCGGCTTTGCTATCGGCCCCAATTCGTGAGCGACATGACTCCGAAGTTCTTCGATCAGTCCATCTGCTTTGGGTACACCAGCCCTCAATATCACGTATGCGTGAATAGCATTACCCTTGACGTCGTGCGGTAACCCGATGGCAGCGGCCTCGGCGACCGCGTGATGACTTACCAATGCACTTTCAATCTCTGCCGTCCCAAGACGATAGCCGGACACTTTGATCACATCATCCACACGACCGATGACCCAATAGTATCCGTCCTCATCGCGGCGGGCCGAATCACCCGTCAAATAGACTCCGGGATACTTACTCCAGTATTGGCTTACATAGCGGTCGGGATCATTATATACTGTACGCAACATTGCAGGCCATGGCGTGGTGATGACCAGAAAACCCTCCTCATTGTCAGCAACGGGCTTGCCCTCTTCATTGTAGATATCCATTTTCACACCCGGAAACGGTCTGGTACCGGAACCGGGCTTGAGCGGAACGCACGGCATCGGCGTGATCATGAACATGCCGGTCTCTGTTTGCCACCAGGTGTCCATGATCGGGCATGTATTTTTTCCGATAACGCGGTGGTACCACTTCCATGCCTCGGGGTTGATCGGCTCACCGACCGAACCGAGCAAACGGAGCGATGAGAGATCGTGTCTGTTTGGCCATGCCTCACCAAACCTCATCAATCCTCTGATGGCCGTGGGAGCCGTGTAGAGTATATTGATGCCATACTTTTCTATCATCTGCCACCAACGGTTTGGATACGGAAAAGTCGGCGCACCTTCATACATGAACGATGTGGTTCCATTCAACAGCGGTCCGTAGACAATGTAACTGTGCCCCGTAATCCATCCGGGATCAGCCGCACACCAGTAGCGATCCTCATCTTGAATATCAAACACATACTTCAACGTCGAATACGTCCCGACCATGTACCCGCCGTGTGTATGAAGAATTGCCTTGGGCTTGCCGGTTGTTCCTGAGGTATAAAGCATAAAGAGCGGATCTTCGGCATCCATCACTTCAATGTGACCATTGGTGTCTGCTATCGGAAGCGATATAAGCTCGTGATACCACATATCGCGACCGGACTCCATATTCACTGCCTGACCGGTCCGTTTTACCACAAGCACGCTTTGCACAGTGGCGGCTCGCTGAAGTGCTTCGTCGGCAATCTGTTTCAACGGGATGACCTTCCCGCGCTGATAGGCCCCGTCGCAGGTAATCAGTACTTTGGATTGACTGTCTTCGATCCGTTCCGCGAGGGCCTCGACGGTAAAGCCACCATACACTACTGAGTGTATGGCGCCAATGCGTGCGCACGCAAGCATGGCAATAGCCAGTTCCGGAATTCTGCCCATGTAAATGGTCACTCTATCACCCTTCTGAACGCCAAGGCTCCGAAGAACACTGGCAAACTTACAGGTCTCACGTCGTAAGGCAAAATATGAAAACGACCGGAACTCTCCCTGTTCACCTTCCCACAGCAAGGCAAGTTTGTTGCGCCGTGCAGTTCCGGTGTGGCGATCAAGACAGTTGTACGAGATGTTGGTTTTTCCGCCAACGAACCATTTAAAAAACGGTTTGTTCGTATCATCCAACACCTTCTCCCAGCGATTGAACCAGTGCAATTCGCTCGCTTCATTTGCCCAAAACTCCTGCAAATTACGTTCGCCCTTTGCTGAAAGGTCCTCCCACTTCTTAACACGGGCATTACGCAGAATGTCTTCGGCAGGATATATCACGTCACCGGTAAGTTTCTTATCTGACATGGAAGCTCCTGAATGGTACGGTTGAGTATTGTAGCGACGAACAATATTGAAAACACTGCTTTGAAAAGCAATCTACTGGCAACTGACTTTCGAATTGAGTACGCTTAGGGAAGAACGAAGGAGGGTATACCCCATGGAGATTGAAAGTTCATTCATTTGCGTTTATTGTTTTACTGTGAACGAAATAATGGTGGATACCACAGGAGGGATCGAGCAGGAGTATGTGGAAGACTGCCACGTATGTTGCAGGCCGAACTCATTAAACATTACTGTTTCTGAAGACCTCGGTCGCGCTGAAATTGTAGCTGAAATGGCGTGATCCTACTTTGCGTCAAATGAGACCGGTTCCTGATCACCCGTAACGGAGAGCATCAGGTCGAACATCATATGTCGATATTGCAAGTCGGTAACGGTATGGAAAAACTTGATCGCCTTTTGTTGTTTAACCTCAAACGATGCCTTCAGAATCAGCTTCCACTCCTCCGATGAACCGCTGCCCAATCCCACGATCTCATCGATATCGGACCGATCCGCACCGGCGCGGAGTTCCTCGTAGATGGATTCAGCCAGGCGTTTTTCCTTGTTCAGCATGCGTTCCAACAACTTGATATCGTATTTCTTGGGCATCGGCATTTTGGTATAGGATGCGCGTTCCACCATCCGACCCTTTCTCGCAGTCAATGACGCGTCGGGCCCTACAAGTTGAGCAATGCGTGCATCAAGTACGTGCAGGTTCACCACCCACCACGAGGTATTGCGCAAGGTCTCAAGCCCTTCCCGCAATTCATCGATGCTGTCGTCGATCTTCCCCATCAGGTCATCCTTGCCGCGAGAGACAGTGCCAAACCGGAACGGGAGGATGATATCGTGAACACGAAGGTCGTTCAAGACCGATTCATGCGTTCCCTGAAGTTGCAGGGATTCTTGTTTGCCGAGAAGCAACACACCCGTCTTGCTGATGTTCATGACATTCGGCAGAACCTTGCTCAGGTAAAATCGTAGTCCCTCGTAATCGAATGCAAAAGCGAAACTGCGCGCGTCGATTCCTTTCTCCTCAAGCATGAATGGTTCATCCGCAGGAGACTCACCCTCGGGTATGAGCGAGACACCGTGCACATAGACTGTATCGTCGTCGGAAAACGCAAAGGCAGTCCGCAACTCGCTCGTATTAGCTACAACGTCGGCAGCATCGTCTTCCTGTTCCGCCGCCTCTGGTTCACCACGGTCAATATCCTCCCCTGAAGTCACAACTTCGTCTGGCAGCTCGAGCTTTTCCTTCTTGCCCGGTGCGGGTGTACTCTTTTCAGACGGTCGTCGTAACTCATGTTCAATGTCACCCCAAAACGGCGTCGCTGTGTTGGGAGAGCTTTCATCCTTGGGTGGGTCTTGAACTCGAACCCTGGAGGGAGGTTTGGGAACTTCTCGTGACTCAACTGGTGGATCTTCCTTTGCCGGTGACGGCAAGGGAACTAGTGCGGGTTTCGCGGCAGATGCTTCAATCCCCTGATCAGGTATTGGCGACGGGGGTATGGTCGTGAGAGGAGCAGTGGGCACCCGGGAAGACGGTTCTTGAATATTTTCCGGCTGCCGGTTTTTTTCAGGGACATCCTTTTTTTCTATAAGTGTCCCGATGGCTTCGACACGTCTGCGGGCAATGGCCTGTTCCACGTCCCCTACCAGTTTATTCACAACATCGTCTACAGGTAGTGACGTCATGTCGCCTAACATGCGTTTGACGTTCTCGCGTTCGGCAAGCTGCTCAAAGAGCTCTTGCAGCAACAAAGCAGCCATGCGTTCTTTGGAACTTTCTTTCATCTGCTCCACCATTCATACGCAGTGAAAAATCACTCCAAAGATAAGAATTGATGAGCAAACATCAAACTGCAAGAGAATGAAACACAAGGAGACTATTGGTGAGTCTGATGTCCATGACAGTACCTACACCGCCGTCATCTCCACGTTCTTGCGCCGCTTGCCGCTCCAATCAACAAGTGAATGGTCACTTCCTTGCCGATCATTGTCATATCAGGTGCTATGCCATACTGAGTACGGTCAATGGTGAATGTAGTTTCGAATCCAATCAGTTCACCCAGATCTCCAACCCTCGCCACACCCGCGATGCGGACAGGAACGGTTATCCTCTTTGTCACATCCTTGATTGTGAAGTCACCGGAAACAAGCAGTGTGTCTTTTCCCTTCGTACGAACTTCGGTACTCCGAAACCTCATTTCCGGAAACCGGGTGGCGTGGAGAAAGTCACTTGATTTTATGACTTCATCACGGTCACGGTTCCGGCTATCCACGCTGGCAGTTTTGATGACAAAGTCAATCCTCGTTTCGGCGGGATTGTCCGGTCCGTACGTGATTGTACCTGCATAGTCTCTGAATCTTCCTTCCTCCTTGAACACCACCCATTTCAGAATCGTAAATCCGACGTTGGAATCCTCCGTTCGGACATGATACGTTGTGGGTTTTGCCTGGGCGGTTTCAACACCCTGAAACAAGAACCATACAAATATGAGAGTAACACTACATTGAAACATGATGGATAATCCCTTCGTCTGGAAAAGTATCAGAGGTTTGAAAGTAAGATACCGACGGGGATATCAGGGTTTGAATGGTGGCGAGCAAACAGAAGAGTGCGCTCTATTCCTACCAATAGTCGGCGAGGCCCAGTCCTTTGGACCATGACCGGAACATATCTCCATTGCCTTCAACGATGCCCTTGCAGTTAACATCGTCTGGCGGAGGTGCGAGCAAGGCGAGGCGATCATAAATTTTCGTGCGATCCTGTGGCTGGACACGCGAGAGAAGATGGAATAACGTCAGAGCATCCTGAGGGCGTGCCTCGTCCAACAACACTTGGAGGGTCTCCATGGAGAAGCCGGCAAAATCGAACTCCATGATGGCGTTTTTGAATTTCGAGGTGGCATCCGCGTAATACGGCGTGCCGGGACCTACACCTGGTCGTGTTTCACATTGTGCGCCCGCAGGAATGACAGACGAGCGACCGGCAAGTTCCAACGCCACCAACCCGGCGGTAACCTGCAACGTACCGGTCCCCTTCTCATCAACCCGAAGAGTGTATGCACACCCGAGATCGATCGCCGTAGCGGAGGGAGTTTCAACAAAAAACAATCGCGGAGGAGCCCAGATTGTTGCGTGAATAGTCCCCTGCGCGAGCGCAACACGGTGATCAGTCAATGTGGACTGCAGCATGCGCAATCGTGTATTCGGTTCCACCTGTACTTCCCCTATTGATCCGACCTCCACTCTTGCGCGTGATACGCCATCGGTCTCAAGCCAGTCACCGACGCCGAGTTCAGCGGAGCTACCCACATGATCAACACCGATTCGCGGCGTACCATCTATTCGAGCTACCCGCCATGCAGGTTCTTCCGTTTCGGTGGGAAGACTCATCCAGAAACTTGCCACCACCACTGCAGCAATACCCGCCACGAGAGCAAAACGCTTCGACCATGGCCGCGGCAACCGATCCCGAACAGCCCGCGTCACCCTGCTCCCGGAAAGCCCGACAAGGGGAAGAACGTTCGCAACCCCGGGCGGCACATGAATCTTGCTGGAAATGGCAGACCAAAGATCCTGAGGTGGGGCGATCTCATTTGGAAGGGCGTTCAATGAATCATGCAAGACTCGGATCTGCCGCAATTCCGCCGCACAACGTTCACATTCTGCAACGTGGCGTTCTATACGAGTTCGTTGGTCAACAGTAAGGACTTCGTCGACATAGTCGTACAACTGCTCTTCGCTTGCATGCATACTCATCATTTCAACACCTCCCTCAACAATGATCGGGCACGGTGAAGTTGTGCCTTGCATGTTCCGACGGCAACACCCATTTGTTCGGCAATTTCATCGTGACGATACCCTTCTATGTCATGAAGAACAAGAATGGCACGGGCTTTTGGAGGAAGACCCGCGATCGCCTTTTCAAGATCAATCGACGGGTCTGGTGAACAATGCATCGTATGAGCGGTGTCCTCCAGCTCATCCACGATGAGAACACGTTGGGTTCGTCGGCGTTCTGTTCGTAACTCAACCAACACCACGTTCACCGCTACTCTATGCAGCCATGAAGCAAACGCACTGTCTCCGCGAAACGATCCTATCATTCTCCAGACACGAACAAAAACGTCCTGAGTAAGCTCTGCCGCCCTGTCGCCATCACCAATCATCCTGATACAAATAGCATACACACGACCGACGTGGACGCGGTAGAGTTGTTCAAAGGCCGCTGTATCGCCAGACTGCGCCAAGCGGACAAGGCCGTCCACATCACTGTGTCGTTCTGGTTCCAGGACCGGTTTCCTTTGTGCAGCGTTCATCATGATGTACTCACCGATGATAAGATACCGGTGATGCCGGAATGGTTTGAATTACTTAGGAGACTATTGGAATGTAGGCGTTTCAATCATGTGCCGCAACCGGCGCTGGTGGGTGGTATTGACTTCTGCCCTGGTTTTTCAGGATATTATCATGACTATGAAAAAACTCTCGGTAAGAAACCTTCGCTTTGCATCAGCCAGTACCGGCATCAGAGTGAGCGCTATTCTCATGATGCCGGAGGCTGCGCGCCATATACTTGTTCTGGCACATGGTGCAGGGGCAGGGATGAAGCATTCATTTATGGAAGCACTATGCAAATGTCTTGGCAATGAGGGCATCGCCACGTTTCGGTATCAGTTTCCGTATATGGAACAGGGAAACAAACGCCCGGACTTCAAGCCCGTGTTGCTTGCAACGGTGCGGGCTGCAGTATCGGAAGCTACGAAGCATGCTGGGGGGCTCCCCGTGTTCGCAGGCGGTAAATCAATGGGCGGACGTATGACTTCCCTTGCAGCCTCCGAGACTCCCCTTTCGGGAGTGAAGGGAATCGTCTTCTTCGGATTCCCGCTCCATCCCGCAGGGGCACCATCAACAACAAGAGCTGATCACCTGTCGAATGTTCATATCCCGATGCTGTTCCTTCAGGGCACACGAGACGCACTGGCAGATCTCTCCCTCCTGACACCGATCTGCGCATCGTTACAAGAACGTGCAACCATGCATATCATTGAAAGTGGCGATCATTCCTTCCACGTCCTGAAGTCTTCGAGGAGAACCGATGACGACGTGCTCGGTGAACTCGCTCAAACAACGGCGGCATGGATGAATCGTCTCGGTTGACGACAGCGGACCTTTAGCTCTTGCTATCCTGGCTTGTGGCCTTCAATCGATGCTGAGACAATGAACTGATCAATAGACATTCCCGGCACCCACTCCTTGATGAACTCGCGGCTATCATCCTTCGTCGTGATACGGACATCCACAAATCCTGCCGCATCGAGCATCTCGCTTACCTCCTTGACAGATGAAGCGCCCGCCACACATCCGCAAAGCAACGTCATATCACCTGAAATCGCCTTGGGCATTGGCGCTCGTGTTACTATGTCGGAGATTGCCAGTCGACCACCGGGTTTCAGCACGCGAAATGCCTCATGGAATACCGCGGGTTTATCGGGAGAGAGATTGATCACACAATTGGAAATGATCACATTGACCATCGCGTCCGCCACGGGCAAGCGTTCAATTTCACCTAAACGGAATTCCACGTTTGTGTACTTGGCTTTCGCTGCATTCTGACGCGCCATGGTGACCATCGAAGGCGTCATATCAACGCCAATCACCCTACCGGATTCGCCGACCTGCTTTGCAGCCAGAAAAGCATCGAAGCCCGCTCCGCTGCCAAGATCAAGCACAACCTCCCCGTGTTTTAGATTGGCAATTGCTTGTGGGTTGCCGCAACCAAGGCCAAGATTTGAGCCATCGGGAACAGCGCCCAGTTCATCCAAACTATACCCAAGTCTCAAGCCATCAACCGTGGCAGCCGAAACCTCGGATTCTGTTGAGCAACATGACGAAGCCGATTCTGTTGCCGGTCCGCAGCCACATCCGTGTGTTCCACTTTTTGCGATTGCGCCATAGTATGCCCGTACCGCATCACGGACTTCATCCTGGTTGGTTGTTTCCATTGTTTCCGCCTCATATAAGATGTAGGAGAATTGATCTTCTAATGTATAGACGAAGGAGGTAGAAAAAAGACGCAGGGGATTGAGTTTGCAGAGTTTATGGAGTCTGTAGAGTTGAGTGCCGTGGGATGGTAGCGTTGACTTTCGATACGGGATTGGAGATGTGGGATCCCCGTGGGACTTCAGCAACGACCGGAAGAGCAGGATTTGCAGGAGCGGGGGTAGTAGTCGATGACTGCGCCGAAGTGATCAAGTTCAAAATGGCAGCATTCGAGCAACATGTCTTTCAGCATTTTGCGCGCCCGCTGGATGCGGGACTTTGCTCCGGACAATGAGATCCCGAGCCGCTCCGCAAACTGTTTCTGAGACATTCCTTTAAAATCTATCAAGATGATGGCTTCTTTGTAATCGGAGGGAAGCTGGTTGGCCATGCTGAGCAGACTCGCCCGTAAGCGCTCGGCGATGGCATCAGGTTCTTTTTCTTCAGGAATGTTGAAGTGTGATTCTGTGAGTTCTTCTCCTTTCTTGACGGTGCGATAATGGTCGATAATTGCATTCCGTGCAATCTGGTAGATCCAACTTTCGATGCGGGAGTCGTCACGCAAACCACTGATCTTTGCATGGACCTTCAGAAAGACATCCTGGAGAATATCTTCGGCAGCCGGGGATGAACTTACCTTGGTATGAATGAATGATCTGAGCTGGTCGGCAAATCGGTTGTACAATTCACCGACATGTGTGTTATGCTGCAACATCAGTGATTCCTGAGTTTCGATTGCAGATTCGATTTCACTGCGGGCCATTCTGCTGCAAGTATGCTGTAGTACACAGAATCCCGGATTCTCCCGGTGGAGGTGATCATATGGCTTCTCAAAATACCCTCTTCCTTTCCACCAATGCGAAGAATTGCGGCCCGGGATTTGGCGTTCAATGCGTCCGTTTTCAATTCCACACGAATACAGTGCATCGCCTCGAATGCGTGTTGTAGAAGGAGGAGTTTACATTCTGTGTTCACCGGACTCCGTTGCCAGCGCTTCCTGATCCACGTCCACCCTATCTCTAATCTCTTGTTCTCGGTATCGATGTTCCCGAATCTTGTACTCCCTGCAATGGCGTTGTCCTTCCTTGCCCATACAACAAACGGGAGCGCCGTTCCTTCTTGTCGGGCTTTCAATGCACTGTCGATGTAGGAAGCCATGAGTTCCTTCGAGGAAATAGTCGAAGTCGTCCACTCCCAAAGCCCGGGGTCATTTCCAGCCTCCCAGAGCAGATCAAGGTGCTCCATCGTCATCGGCTCAAGACGGACGTGATTTCCTTCCAATATGATTGGTTTCACAACCACCTTAGTTGTGAACCCCAATCGCATTCGCCCTATGCACAGCATCAAAGAACGCCGCGAGCTTCTCAGCATCCAGCTTGCCGTACGTCCTCACGCCACTGCAGATATCGACAGCGAAGGGGCCAACTTCTTCGATTGCAGTCCGCACGTTGGCTGGATGTAATCCCCCGGCAAGGAAAACAGGCACATCCACGGCTTCGCGTATTCTTCGACTAACGGACCAGTCGTGGATGCGGCCGGTTCCACCAAGTTCCTTGATTGCAAGGGACTGGTTGCCGGAATCGAGGAGGATCGCATCCACATGTGGCGCAACAACTTCAGCTTCCCGGAGAGACTCTTCCCCGTGTACATGAACAACTTGCACGATCTTAATCCCGGGGAGGGCATTCCGCAAGTCACGATGACTCCCCTGTTCAATCCGATCGACAATCTGGATGGTATTTGCACCAAGGCGTCTCTGCTGATCGATGATCGACGTGGTATCTTGTTTGCTCGTGAGCAGGAACGTCGCAACCGGCGGAGGAACTGCTGCTACCACCTCGGCGATTATTTCCTCTGCAACAGGCCCGGGACCGCTTGGCATCGCCGAAACAAGTCCAAGTGCCGATGCACCATGGGCAATGGCGAGCTGCGCCTCTTCGATGCTGCTGATGCAGCAAATCTTTACACGAACAATCCGGGAAGTTTCCAACGCCGTCTTACGCCTTCGGCTTCGGAGGTTCGAGAGTGTACGCCTGACATTCAGAAGCAAAGCCCGACGTTCGATGAGACCCGTCGCAGAACGGCTTCTTCTTGCTCTGTCCACATCGACAGAGAGATATTGTTGTTCGACCAGCAAGGTCATACTTGTTGCCGGCCGAATCGAAGATCTCAAACTCGCCTTCGATCCGCAGGTTACCGTTATTGGTTATCGTGATTGTTGTGGGCATTACATTGTCCTCGAGAAATGCTTACTTCGTGAGACGAATATATTCAAGATTCGGGACGTGAGCAAGTGTCACCGCATGAAAGGCAGGAGCTGCATGTAGGACAAAAAAAATCCCGATCCGCTGATGGCGAACCGGGACTGTGTAGATTCTTAGAGAGACCGTTAGATCTTGCTCACGTTGGCGGCTTGGAAGCCCTTGGGGCCACGTTCAACTTCGAACTGGACCTGGTCACCTTCGTTCAGGTTTTTGTATCCATCACCGACAATGGCGCGATAGTGAACAAACACATCTTCGCCACCCGGACGGGAGATAAAACCAAAACCTTTTGCTCCGTTGAACCACTTCACTGTGCCCTTTTCCATGGGACAGATCCTTTCTGCTTTACAATCCGCAACCGGCGGACACGGCGATGTACGACCTTGTATGTGCCATAAAATGAACAATCGCAGCCACGGCATGAAGCACCACAGTTGCGATTCGGCGTTTTGCTACGGGTTTGTAAAACAGAACTCTAGCGAAACTGCCTCCCG
This sequence comes from uncultured Chitinophagales bacterium, assembly GCA_964538485.1. Lineage (GTDB taxonomy): Bacteria > Bacteroidota > Ignavibacteria > UBA10030 > UBA6906 > JBJXHC01. The sequence goes on from CAZIHJ010000090.1 coordinate 10,721, forward strand.
GAGGGACCGGAAGTCTTAGCCCAACAACGGTGTACTGTTCGTTGACATCTCAAATATATGTACTCTATTCCGAAGTTGCAAGAAAATGATGAGCGTTTTTAGGGCCTAATCCGTGGGATAATGTTCACTCCTAATTCCCCTCAATGCTTGTTTTCACGGCTTGAGCCACAGGTCCAATCGTCTTATCCAGAAAATGTGGCTTTTGGCTCACAATCAATGTTTTTGAGTTGACTGCCGTCACGGCAATTCCATGGGGTTCGATTTATCTTGTTACAGATTTTAGAACCACAAAACTATGAACCTAAACGACATATTGATTGGCAAGAGTGAGGCCACCAAACGGCTCCAGAAACAGCTTGTAGAGTTATCTGCAAGCCGAAAGAACGTGTTGTTGATTGGAGAAGCCGGAACCGGAAAAACCATGATTGCAACAGCCATTGCTGATTGCGATTCTGCCAGCAAAACGGTCAATCTTGCTTTGGTTCAGGAAAATGAGGTTGATGGTCTTTTTAGTGAAATCCCAACCGGAACCATTGTCATCGAAGGTCTCGATAGCACCAGCTTTGCGGTACAATCTGTGATTGCGAAGATTCTCAATGCCCACAGTTGCAACCGACGTTTCATCGTGACCTTGCGCGAGACAGTGGCAGATCTCTCTGCGAAAAGAAGAATTGTGGACGAAATCGAGACAAGTCTGCTGGAGTTTGAATCTGTGGAGATTCTTCCGATTCGGCAGCGCCAGGAAGATATCCCTCAGCTCGTCCGACACTTTGCCGGCGACGCTGTTATTGATATGAATGCCCTGGAATCATTGACGAGACGTGGATGGCGGGACAATGTACGGGAATTGAAGAATGTGGTTCAAATGAGTCTTGCAGAATCACACGACGGTATGTTCTTCCTTCCTCAGGAATATGTGGAAGAGAGAACCGAGATTGCACACGTTGTCAATAGCATGATCTCTACCGCCAATCAAGGCCTCGATGCTTCTCTTGATGAAATGGAGAAGAATATTATTCGTCGAGCGTTACATCGGTTTGGTTTCAACACCGAAAAGGCAGCTCAATTTCTTGGCATGTCCGACAACACTCTTGCCGACAAACTCCACCGACTTGCCCTGGTTAAATCCAAAGGCCGCTGAGCTTAATACCGTAACTCGAACCTTCGCTTCACGCTGATCCGTAGTCCGCAAGAACCCACTCGATCACGTTCTTCAACCACTCTCTTGCACACCGATTCTGATCATGTTGTTTTTGGTCCCTGGTCGAATATTCCATGACCCGTCTTCTGATCTTTCTTCTCTCTCTTGGCCGCCTTTTTTTCCTTCATAGTTTTTGCCGGCTCCTTCTTTGAATCCCTTTTCTGATTTTGACCTTTGCTCATGATTGTCTTTCCTCTGAGTGTGAATGAAGTGGGATCCTTGGTTGCGGTGGCGACTAAAGACCATGTAAATACCCATGGTAAAGAAGCACAGCAATGAACTGAATTGAATCGACCAAAAGGATGAAAG
>CAZIHJ010000091.1:0-5353 GCA_964538485.1 uncultured Chitinophagales bacterium
TTCAACTTAATGTTGACCGATCCCTGATACACTTCAAGCGGGGTGTCCGAAAAGTCCAACGTCTGCTCAAATGCAGGCGGGAACTTCACTTCCACCAGTTCAATGCCATTCCTTCTCTCCATCTCAACCGATGTCGGAGTATATCCTTCAACATTCGGTGTGGAAGAATTGATGTGCCATCCCTCGTCGATGTTCACCGTAAGAATCGCACTGCATTCAGTTCCGACCCGGATTTTGTCTTGTGAGAGCAGCACAGCGATTTTTGCTTTGTCTTCAACGGCCTGACTCTGAATGTCTGATACCTGTGCAAGGAGCACGCTTGTGTGCACGACTGCAAGGAGAATGAACATTGCCATGCTTTTCATACGAAACACCCTTCGGAATGTTTAACGATTTACGTCCTGCCAAATCTCCGGTCCAGTTCATCTATGGCAATCTTCAGCACCACTGGACGGCCGTGCGGGCAGACGTATGGTATTTTGGTTTTGAAGAGTTGTTCGAGAAGCGAACGCATTTCGGTGTCACTAAGCGGGTCACCTGCCTTGATTGCGGCTTTGCAGGAATAGGTCTTTGCAACATTATCCCGCACGTCAATCTGGCCATGCTGCAGGTTCTCCTTGTAGAGGGCAAGAATATCCTGCAACACCTGTACTTCCGCACCCGACTTGATATCCGTCGGCACACCTTCAATGGCGATCGTGTTCTTACCAAAGGGTTTTATCTGGAATCCGAGCTGATCCAGGTACGATTGAAGTTCAAGAACAAGCGCATAGTCAGAGGGCAGGAGAAGCACAGTACGCGGAAACAGCAACTGCTGAGAAACCGGCATACCGGATTCAAACCGGGCCAGAGCGCGTTCATACAGCACTCGCTCGTGCGCGACATGCTGATCGACAACCATCAAGCCATTGTCAATTTGAACGACAATGTACTTGTTATGGACCTGCCACATCAAGGATGGAGTAAATTCAACCAGCGTTTCCTGTTGATGCTGCGGAGGAATTGGTTGTCCAATCGCGCCCGAAGCTCGCAGAAGTCTGTCCGTTATCTCACCACCGTTGCCAAAGAGAGGTGCTCTTTCTTCACGATGCGGGATTGCTTCAAATGTTGGCACCTTCACTGCTGTTTGAGCAGTACCATATCCCACAAACGGAACGTGCTGGCGTTGCGTGAACCTGAGTCCGAACCCGTCGCCTTCGGTATTGCTACCGGTTACAGAAGCAGAAGGGATGAGATCGTTAGTGGAGAGCGTTCGACGAACAAGGGTTGAGATGAAACGGTAGATCGCCTGCTCATCCTCAAACTTGGCTTCCATCTTGGATGGATGCACATTGACATCGACACGGTGTGGATCGATAGTGATGAAGAGGAGAAAAAATGGATACGTTCCTTTGATGAGGAGATTCTCGTAGGCCGAAAACACCGCATGGTTGATGTTACGATTGACGATGAAGCGGCGGTTCAAATAGAGATACTGGTTGAGGCGGTTCTTTTGTCCGAATTGCGGCTTGCCGATGTAGCCCGCAACGGAGAGAATGTCCGTCTGTTCCTCTGTCCACACCATGCCCTCCACCAACCGTTCGCCAAAAACGTCAACCATCCGTTCCTGCAACGTGGCCGGTTTCACATCCAGGATGATATTATCATCACTCACGAACTGCACACCAACTTCCGGATGGCTGAGCGCAACACGCTGTACAACGTCGTAGATGTGACGGAATTCTGTGTTCGTACTCTTGAGGAATTTTCTTCGGGCTGGAACATTAAAGAAGAGGTTTTGAACGATGATTGTGGTGCCGGGAACCCGACCCTCACGCGAGACACGTTGTTCGCCCCCACCATCCATCTGGATAACAACAGCCGCATCATCCTCCCGACGGCGGGTTTTCATCGTAACCTGGGCCACGGCAGCAACTGAAGCCAACGCTTCGCCACGAAAACCGTAGGTGCTAATCGCCTCCAGATCCTCATAGCTCGAAATCTTGCTCGTGGCATGCCGGAGAAATGACACCCGTGCGTCGGCTTCATCCATCCCGATGCCGTCATCGGTAATCTGGATGAGTTTCTTTCCCCCTTCTTTGATCACGATGGTGATATTCCCCGCACCGGCATCAAGGGAATTCTCCAATAGTTCCTTGACCACCGATTCTGGTCGTTGAATGACTTCACCCGCCGCTATCTTGTTGGCGAGATGATCGGGAAGAACCCTAATGCGTGAAGAGGCCAAAGTGCTCTCGTGTTGATTCATCTACCCATACCACCGACTATCGATTCATTGACTTTTGACTTATCGACTGCTTATTCAAACATGGCATCCACATATGTCTGACGGTCAAACGGCTGCAGATCATCAATCTGTTCGCCAACGCCGATGAAACGAACAGGAATACTCATTTCTTTTGAGATGGCAAGGACGATTCCACCCTTGGCAGTGCCATCAAGCTTGGTGACAACAAGCCCGGTGACGCCCACCGCCGCACTGAATTGCTTCGCTTGTTGCAAACCGTTCTGTCCCGTGGAAGCATCAATTACGAGGAGGACTTCGTGTGGTGCGTCAGGATTTTGCTTCTGCATTACCCGTTTGATCTTCTTCAACTCTTCCATCAGATTCACTTTTGTATGCAATCGGCCGGCAGTGTCAACAATGACGACCTCTGCATTCTTTGCAGTAGCAGATTTCAACGCATCAAATGCAACGGCAGCAGGATCAGCCCCGTGCGCTTGTTGAATAATCTCCGCACCCGCCCGGTTCGCCCAAATTTCCAACTGCTCGTTCGCTGCAGCTCGGAAGGTATCCGCTGCAGCAATGACCACCTTGTGCCCGGCTTTGATATACTGGTGAGAGAGTTTCCCGATCGTTGTTGTTTTCCCTACCCCGTTGATCCCGACAACCATGATAACGTATGGCTTCGAACCGGGCAACGCGAGCGGATCTGCGGATCCGTTGTCTGAACCATTGGCAAACTGTCTCTGGATTTCGTCCCGGAGCAACGTATTCAACTCTGATGTTGACGCGTACCGTTCATCCTTTACACGTCGTCGGATCGACTCGATGATGCTTGTTGCAGCAGCCACTCCGACATCGGCGGCAATCAGCGTCTCTTCGACCTGCTCGAGCAGGTCGTCATCTATCGTCGTCTTGGTCGTGATAAGCCGTGCGACTTTGCTGACGAGGTTCTCCCGCGTCTTGGCCAGACTTTCCTTCAGCTTGGAGAACCCGATCTTGTCCAGAAATCCCATGCACTCAGTCCATTACGTGTTCGAGAGACCAATAACGACCATAAATCGTTTCAGGTAGAAAAATAATGACAATGCCATCATAATAACACTCGCAGCGAGGAGAATGTCACCGGCGACTGACTGTATACCAAGGACGCGCATGAACAGCGTCAGGGCAACGATGCCGACGGCCCATTTGCCTGTTTCATTTGATGGGAGAATGAGGTTCTTCTTCGCCTTCACATATATTCCGCCAAGAAAAATCAGCACGTCCCGTCCGAGAACGGCCACCACAAACCAAACGGGTATTTCCCCGATGATCAAGAGTGAAATGACAACTGAAGCGACAGCGATTTTATCAGCCAACGGATCGAGGATCTTTCCCCACTCGGTAATTTGATGGTGCTTCCGGGCAAAGACTCCATCCAGCTTGTCCGTGATTGCCGCCAACACGATGATCACTGCAGCCCAGAACCGGGACGGTGGCGAGGTGCCTACCATGGCTATCATGAATGGAATCGCGAGAACGGCACGACTCATACTCAACAGATTGGAAACCGTGAAGAGCCGGTTAGCTTCAGATACGGAGCCGTGACTGTCGGACACAGATTGTGAAGAAAGCCCCATCACGCCTCATTCTCTTCCTTGGATTGCTTCTCGTCGATCTTCACCGGGTACTTCCCACTGAAACAAGCGGTACAGTAGTGTGCTCCGTCGTCCTGTGGCACGGAGTCCAGCAAGTCGTCGATCTCAAGATACTCCAGACTGTCCACACCAAGCTCCGCGCCAATTTTCGTAACGTCTCCCCCACACTGGTTGGCAATCAACTCCTTCGGAGTTGGAAAATCCATTCCGTAATGACAGGGATATTTGATTGGTGGAGCCGTGACACGGAAATGCACTTCCTTTGGTCCTGCTTGCCTGATAAGTTGCACAAGCTGTTTGGAGGTTGTACCCCGGACAATGGAATCATCCACAACTACCACGACCCGGTCTTTTAATACACCCTTCACCGTGTTGAACTTCGTTTTCACTTTGTTCTCCCGAACATCCTGGTCGGGTTGGATAAACGTTCGTCCGATATAGTGACTGCGGATCAAACCGATTTCCAGTTTGGCGTTGCCCCCATCTTTCACCGCCTGTTGTACGAACCCCATCGTTGCAGTGTTGCTGGAATCGGGAACATTGATGACGATGAGTTTCTCGTCCTTATCCATAGGGACGACAGGTTTCGTCTTTGCCAGGTTCTTCCCGAGCTTGCGACGGACTTTATCCACACTGTGACCGAAAATCTGACTGTCGGGACGTGAGAAATAAATATACTCGAAAATACAATGATGCGGCTTCGCCGGCTGGTCACTAATGGTCAACGATGTGATCACGCCGCTGTTCTGTGTCTGTTGATCGATCACGACAATCTCACCCGGCTCAACATCCCGGACATACTGTGCATCGATAATGTCGAATGCCACAGTCTCTGAGGCAACGAAGTACGTATTCTCCTTCTTCCCGATGGCAAGAGGCCGGAATCCGGAGTGGTCACGCGCCGCAATGAGTGCATTGTCCGTGAGGATGACGAGCGAAAAAGCTCCTTGAATTTGCGACAGCGCATCCCGAATCTGATCGATCTGGTTAGTCGCTTTGCTCCGGGCAATCAGATGAAGAATAATCTCGGTATCTGACGTTGTCTGAAAGATTGTCCCTTCATCCTGAAGACGTTGCCGGATGGTTCTGAAGTTGGTCAGGTTGCCGTTGTGTGCCACACCAATGTTGCCGCCTTTATAGATTACAGTGAACGGTTGGATGTTGGCTTTGTTTGTGGAAGATCCTGCGGTGGAATACCGGTTATGGCCGATGGCACTGATACCGCGGAGCTGCCCGGTAAACAGGTTTTCCGACTTGTAGATATCATTGACCAGACCGAAATCCCTGTGGGCATGAAACCGGTGCTTCTTCGTAACGGGGTCTTGCTCGGAAGTAACGATACCCGAACCCTCTTGTCCCCGGTGTTGCTGGGCCAGGAGTCCGTAGTATGTCAGTTGTGCGGCACCCGGATGTCCAAACACACCGAACACTGCACAATGGCAGCGTGGCTTGTCAATTTCGTGCGCAGAATTCATGAGGAGTGGTGAAC
>CAZIHJ010000091.1:5453-12047 GCA_964538485.1 uncultured Chitinophagales bacterium
GCACAGACCGCAAGGTTTCGTAGTTCGATAAGACCTTCAGTGACTTTTGTCTTCTTGTAGAAGGTCTCGATTTCATTTCTAATAAGCTCGATGCGACGCCGGGCCCGCTCCAATCGAAGGTCCGATCGTATGATGCCGACGTAATCCCACATAATTTGCTGAATTTCCCGCCGATCATGTGCGATAAGTATCCATTCTTCGCTATTGAAAGTCCCACTGTCGTCCCATGCCTTCATCTCGGGGATGGATGAAGCATATCGTCCAACAAAGCGTTCTGCATCTTTCGCCGATCGGTGAGAGAACACAAGAGCTTCAAGCAAAGAATTGCTTGCAAGCCGGTTTGCGCCGTGTACGCCGGTCATGCTGACTTCTCCAGATGCATACAATCCCGATATCGACGTACGCCCTTCTGTGTCCGTTACCACGCCACCACATGAATAATGAGCAGCCGGAACAACCGGGATCGGCTCAGCCGTTATGTCGAGCTTGAATTTCGTCAGACAGGTTTGATAAATATGCGGGAAGTGTTCCTTTATCTGTTCCGGCTTGAGGTGCTGGAGATCAAGAAGAACAAAATCATCCCCCCGTTTCTTCAATTCGGTATCAATGGCGTAGGCGACAACATCCCGTGGAGCCAGGGACTTCCGTTCGTCATATCGTTGCATGAACTCTTCGCCATTACGCGTGCGAAGGATCCCGCCGAAACCGCGTACTGCCTCCGATATCAGGAAACTCGGGCTGCCCGAATTGAACAATGTCGTGGGATGAAACTGAATAAATTCCATGTTGGCGATTTTTGCTCCCGCCCGATACGCCATTGCCACACCATCGCCCGTCGCAATCGGTGGATTCGTGGTATGCAGGTAGACTTGACCGAGACCGCCGGTGGAGAGCATCACCACTTTTGCCGTGAACGTATCCACGGAGTACACAACGGTATTGAGAGCATACGCTCCCCAGCAATGAATATTTGCGCGGTCGATAACGCGCTTCTCTTGTGTCGAGTGTTCTGTCAACAGGTCAATCGCAACGTGGTTCTCAAACACCGTGATCGTGGGCTGGTTGGCGATCGCTTGAACCAGCGCCCTTTCAATTTCCCGCCCTGTAAAATCATGGGCATGCACTATGCGGTTTGTCGAGTGCCCCCCCTCCCTCCCGAGATCAAGAGATTCGTCACGTCGGGTGAACTCAACCCCGACCTGAATCAGTTCATGGAGCCGATCGGGCCCCTCCTTCACCATGATCTCTACTGCGTCTTTGTGTGAGAGACCCAGTCCCGTTGACAGCGTGTCTTTAACATGAAGCTCGAACGAATCAACACCGGACATCACAGCGGCAACGCCACCCTGCGCATAGTTGGTGTTCGATTCTGCTTGTTGTTTCTTGGTAATGATACCGACGGTCCCAAGCCGCGCAACTTTGAGTGCGTAGGAGAGCCCCGCAATTCCGCTGCCGATAACAAGAAAATCGAACTGGTGTGTCATCGAATCAATGTTCCTCACGTCTCTTGAACAAAAAAGGCGACCGAATGATTCGGTCGCCCTGGAGAAACAGGTGCTTCTTCGAGGTTATTCGAAATTGTAGCTTGTGGTAATGTAACCAAAGGTATTGATATTGTCCTGTGCACCAATCAACCCGAGCCCACGACGAAGGGCCTCTTCGCTGACTGTTGCATCCATGGAGAATGCGCCAAAACGGAAGCCAAGGCCGAGGGTAATGAGACTGCCATCAGATACGCCGCCAAGACCACCGGCCAACAGGAGGACGCTGTTCGGAGCAGTAAAGTCCGTTTCAAAGGTACCGGATTGGTGTTCACCCTTGAGATTTACGGAGCCCATTGAGCGATAATATCCTGCGCGTCCGGCAAGCCAATCTGTAAACCACCACTCTGCTCCAATGTTCACAACCGGCAAACCGGTATAAGTCGCAGAAGTGTCAAAATTGGCTGTCGGGGCTGCAGTAGTGGCAAATTCACCCTTTGCGCGTGCAGATTGGAAGCTCACGCCGCCAGCAAGATAGAAATTGGACGTTCTGTATTCTCCGCCAACGCCAAGTGCAAATGCCATCACAGACAAATCAAGCGAATTCGTTGTGGCAGTACCACCTGTCGGGGGTGCATCTTCTTTTGGTTCGGTCGACATTGTTGCAAACATGCCGTACGGGACAAAGTTGAACTTATTGGACACTTTCAACTTTGCGCGCAACGCTGCTTGAATCTCTGTCGCTGATGCTGAATACTCTCCTGTGAAGGGAGCTGCTGTCCCTGATCCGAGATCGGTCACCTTATTGAGTCGGATTGCAACACTACCATCGACGGAAGAACCGGACCCAAGGTCGGCAATCACGCCACCACGGAATCCGATCATTCTCGCTGAAGCTTCTAGTGTTGCATTAGGAGCCGTTGTCTCGCGGTTTGAATTGCCATACATCACACCAAACCCGAGGTCAAGGTCTCCACCATCCCAGGAACCAACAAGTTCCCAAACATTCAATACGCTTGGGATTGTTTGTGCAGGACGTTGGTAAATTCCAAATCCCGTCCCGATTGCCCCGAGATTTCCTGCCAAGGTGTTGATTGAAGATGGATCATGACTGAAGATTGCGCCCAACGTCAGTTCGCGGTTAATTGCAAAAGCAACACCCGCACTCTGGCGCGGTGATGACGAACCGTATCCGTTGTCCGCCGTCGAAAGACCGGTAAGAGTACCACCACCGATATTCAACCATCCATAGTCTTTGTACATTGTCTGGTAGGCGGGGTTGAGGAACATCAATGCCGGGTCGTCCATAATGAACGGATTGAGAATCAAACCTGAGCCCGCCACAGAACCACCCATTGAGATTTGTCTTGCTATCCCACCTGGTTTTGCATCTGCGAACACATTACTCCCCACAATCGCCACCAACACCGCAATTGTAGCAAGTCGCTTCATAATACCTCCGGAACGTTGAACATTGTATTTTTGGTTTTGCCACTGCAAAACGTGGCAAGAATATACTCGTCCAGGTTCACAATGTCAAGGGTTGCAGCAATGATGTCGTCTTCCTCTTGAGGCGAATTACCCAATCCTTAGCCATTTAAGCCGTTCTGGAAGCGAGAACATCAGAAAGCGTGGAAACGGCTTCTTGGGCGTTTTCCTTTGAAATGACCAGTGGGGGCAGCCAGCGGAGGACTTTCGTGTTGGTGAGATTGAGAAGAACTCCGCGTCGAAGCATTTCCTCGACCACCTGAGTACCATCGGCGTTGAGTTCGACACCAAGCATAAGCCCGGCTCCCCTGACGTCAATAATCTGATTGGGGTATGTTGTCTTCAGTTTTTCGAGCATCTGCCTGAGATCGTTTCCAACAGTGCGCACGTTTGTTTGCAGGGATCCGTGTTCAAGCTCACCGAGAACAACCTGGCCGGCAGCACATGCAACCGGGTTCCCCCCGAATGTTGTCCCATGGCTGCCAGGTGTTAATTCTCGCGCGAGTTCATCTGTTGAGAGAAATGCCCCGAGCGGAAGACCACCACCGAGTGCTTTCGCAAGGACTGCAATATCGGGGACGATCTTGTGATGTTGAAATCCAAAGAACTTTCCGGTACGGCCAACTCCCGTTTGGATTTCATCGGCAATGATCAGAAAGCCATGCTTCTCCCGCAAGAGACCCAGTGCATCCGCATAGTCTGCGGAAACAGGATTTACCCCTCCTTCACCTTGAATGAACTCAAGAACCACCGCGAGGGTCCGTGAATCGACGGCGTGTTCCAGTGCCGCAATGTCATTAAATTTTATCAGGTGAGTGTTCGGAAGAAATGGTTCATAGCCATCGCGATACTTGCTTCGACCGGTAATGGAGAGCGACCCGAATGTTCTGCCATGAAAGGAGTCGCTCAAGCCAAAAATGTTGGTCTTGCCACGATTGCGTCCCCAGTGTCGGGCGAGCTTCAGGGCGCCTTCCATCGCTTCAGTACCGCTGTTGCTCAAGAACACTTTCTCGTACCCACTCAAACGGAGAAGCTGTCCGGCAAGCTCTATCTGTGGACCCTGTGCAAAGGTGTTCGAGAGATGAAGGTACTTGCGGATCTGCGTTTCTATGGCAGCATTGATACCGGGGTGATCATAGCCGAGGGCATTCACAGCGAGGCCGGCGAACATGTCAAGGTATTTCTTCCCATCCTTGTCAAAGAGAAAAACCCCTTCACCACGTTCTATCTCAATTGGCAATCGATTGTATGTATGAAAAAAACGGGAAGATTCTTTCTCGAAAATGTTCATTTGCGTTCACCCGGTAGTGAGAGAAGAATTCTGTCAACAAAGGTCACCCGATTACGAAGTGTCAACTCGTCTGAGTCATTTTCAATGGCAAAGTCAGCGAGCTCAAGAAGTCTTTCATCCGGCAGTTGAAACTGCATACGAGCTTTCGCATCGTCAACGCTACTTTTGTCACGGGCAACAACTCGTCGAATTCGGGTTTCCTCGGGAGCATGTAATGCAATGGTATAGTCCAGCCAGTCGTCCATTCCAGTCTCGAAAACCAAAGCTGCTTCGATCACTACATAGCCCTTCGACGTAGGCGGCCCCAAGGCCTTGATGGTTCCTCTGATTTCTTCAAGAACATAAGGATGAACAAGGTGGTTAAGAAAGGCGAGCTTTTGAGGATCAGCAAACACAAGTGAGGCGAGTTTCCGTCTATCAAGCATTCCTTGGGGGAGAAAAATTCCGGGGCCGAATTCCAGTCGTAATTTCTTGAGGACCTCCGGGTTGGTGTTGGTTATCGAGCGGGCAATTTCATCAGCCGATATGATGATCCGACCAAACCCCTCAAGTATTCTGCATGCCGTGCTTTTCCCGCTCCCGATCCCTCCCGTTACCCCAACCAGTCTATGTTCTGGTTTCTTGACCATTACCCCTTAGTCGGCTGGAAGAAAAATGCTCCGGGATGAATACCCCGGAGCATTTCATGGTACGTAATTGATGTCCTACTTGGCATATGCAATCGATCTGAACTCACGAATGACAATGACCTTGATCTGCCCCGGATATTCCATCTCTTCCTGGATCTTTGTGGCAATATCATGCGCAAGCTGATCAGCGAGCGCATCATCCACTTTGTCCTGTTCGACGACTACGCGAATTTCCCTTCCAGCTTGAATTGCATAGGTTTTGGCAACCCCTTGAAATGACTGGGCTAAAGTCTCCAGCTTCTCAAGTCGTTTCACGTATCCTTCAACTGATTCGCGCCGTGCACCTGGTCTGGCTCCGCTGATCGCGTCGGCAGCTTGCACCAACGCTGCGATCGGCGACTCCATAGGAATATCGTCGTGGTGTGACCCGATCGCATTGGCAACAACCGCGTGCTCGCCAAATTTCCTGGCAATGTCATAACCCAGGAGCGCGTGTGGCCCTTCTATGCTCCGATCAACGCACTTGCCGATATCATGGAAAAGCCCCGCCCGCTTTGCAAGCGAAGCGTCCAAGCCAAGCTCCGACGCCATCAATCCCGTCAGAAATGCCACTTCGATACTGTGCTGCAACATGTTCTGGCCATAACTGGACCGATACTTCATGCGACCAAGGAGTCTGAGGATTTCCTTGTGCGATCCATGAAGCCCAACCTCCATCAAGGCATTCTCGCCGACCTTGAGAATCTCCTCTTCAAGTTCAGTTCGCACCTTTTCAACAACTTCCTCAATCCGGGCAGGGTGAATTCGACCATCGGCGATCAGTCGTTCAAGCGAAATGCGCGCAACCTCACGCCGGAACGGATCGAACCCTGAGAGGATTACCGCTTCAGGCGTATCATCAACGATCACGTCAACTCCTGTCGCCGCCTCAAATGCCCTGATATTACGACCTTCCCGACCGATGATTCTTCCTTTCATTTCGTCACTCTGGATATTCAAGACACTGACCGTCGTCTCGACCGAGTGATCTGCAGCCGTTCGTTGGATCGCCTGAACAATGAGCTTCTGTGCTTCTTTTTTGGCTTCATCCTTGGCCTTGTCACGAAGGTCTTTCATGAGATGGGCGGCCTCGGTTCTTGCCTCATTCACCATATTATCGACAAGCTGCCGTTTTGCTTCTTCACGACTCAGTCCCGCTGTTCGCTCCAACCTGATATTCTCTTCAGCTACCATCTGGTCCAGGTCTTTTTGCCGGACATCCAACGACCGGCGAAGGTCTTCCAGTTCACGCTTATGTGCAACTTGCTCCTTTTCTCTCTTGCCGATAAGCTCCACCTTGCGGTCGATGTTCTCTTCCCGAAGGTCAAGTTGTTTTTCCTGGGCCTGGAGTTTGTTTCTTTTTGACTGGATGTCCGAGTCAAACTCTTTTTTCTTTGAGTACCACTCGTCCTTCACCTCAAGAAGCTTTTCCTTCTTGAGTGATTCAGCATCCCGCTCGGCATCCATTATGATCTTCTTTGCCTGATCCTTGGCTGAGTGGATCTTGTTCTGACCGGATTTCCGATTCATTGTCCATCCGAGAACTCCCCCCAGACCGAGACACAACGCGAGGAGTGATACAACTACTGATATGTCCATGAATCCTCCGTGACCATTCGATACGACAAAAAATAAAAATCCGCACTGATCAAACCGTTACAAAAAG
>CAZIHJ010000092.1:0-9437 GCA_964538485.1 uncultured Chitinophagales bacterium
GCCAGTCGTATCTCCAAAATTCCGGGCAACGGAGAATCGTATTCAAACTGTTCACACGAAACATTAATGAGGGTGAGCATCACTGCAAGCCCCATGATTACCTTGGAGATGCGCTTATTGTTGAGCATAGTAACCCGTTCGTTTGTGACTACGTTTCGCTCTTGATACAATGGGATGTGTTCACTTGCAAGAGCGCCACCATCGCGAGGGATGGTGACACTGAAAATACGTATTAATTGTAAACGCCATAACACGAGTGACCAAACTCGCTGGTGACCGATACTCTTGCTAGGTGAAGATGGTGTGGGTGCTACGACTGCGTGGAACGCTAATCGAATGTAGCAAAACTCCATCCTTTTGTCAAGGCGTCCTGATTGATGACCGAAAATACTTTTCAGACACCCATGACCCAGAATCGACGAACTCCCGCGAAACTTACCCGGTTTTTCGGGATGTGATTACCGTTGACTGTCGGGGCGGGGGGATTCGAACCCCCGACCTCTTGGTCCCGAACCAAGCGCGCTAGCCGGGCTGCGCTACGCCCCGATCATACAGCATGACACGAAGTTACAGTTTTTCTCCGGCAGAATCAACGACAAAGTTTTTCAGCCAGCTGCCAGGATTTTTTCCTTGAACTTCTGTGCAAGAACATCGGTGACAGCTTCCATTGAATCCTGACCCGTGACCTTTATCCAATCAATCCGCCCATCGCGTCTGAACCATGTGCGTTGTCTCTTGGAGTACCGCCGGGAATTTTGCTTGAAGATTCGTGTCATTTCCTCAGCAGAAATCTCGCCTCGCAGATACGCCATGGCCTCACAGTATCCAACCGTGTTGAGCGCGTTGGTAGTGGCCGAATATCCACGTTTGAGCAGGCTATCAGTCTCTTGCACCAGGCCCTGCTCAATCATCTCGTCGCACCGTTTTTCAATTCTTCGATACAGTTCACCTCTCTCCCATTCCAGTCCAAAGAAGAACGGAACAAAAGGAATCTCCGGCCTTTGTTCGCGGTGCTGTTGTGAAAGGGATATCCCCGTAATATGGTGGACTTCAAGGGCACGGATTACCCGCCGTGGTTTCGTTATATCGATCCTGGCGGCAAGTTCAGGGTCGGCAATCCTGAGGTCATTCATCAACGATTGAATCCCTTCATTCCTCAATCGCGCATCCAGAGTTTCCCTGTACTCCGGATCCGCCGGGGGACCATCGAATAGCCCATCAACAAGTGCACGAACATACAAGCCGGAGCCACCGACGACAATCGGCGTCTTTCCCCGTTGTAGGATTTCGGAAATCGTCGAACGGCCGCGTTCACCGAATTCCCCCGCGCTGTACGTTTGGTCAGGGTTGAGAATGTCAATGAAATGGTGAACAACACTTGTGCGCTGATCACGCGTCGGCTTTGCGGTACCGATATCGAGGTACTTATAGATCTGGCGCGAATCTGCAGAAATGATTTCGCCGTCCAGTTTCTTTGCAAGTTGGATGGCTGCTTCGGTCTTCCCTGATGCGGTGGGACCAACAAGAACACATACGCTTCGGTTGAGAGTAGTTTCTACTTCCATCCCATTTTGCCAATGAGAGGAACGAACTTGAAGCCCTGAATATCGCGGCGTTCGTATCGTGTACCGCAGCGTGTAAACACCACCATGGCCTGCTCCTCCATGTCACCCACCGGAATCACCAGCTTCCCACCGTCAATGAGTTGGTGCAGGAGAGGTTGAGGAACCTCCGGAGCTCCCGCGGTAACAATAATACCATTGAACGGAGCAAACTCGTTCCAGCCCACCGTTCCATCCCCTGCCTTGGATGCCACCCTGTATCCGAAGCGCTCCAAGTTCTTTCTTGCAGAGACAAGCAACTCGAGATGTCGTTCAATTGTGAATACACGTGCACCCATTTCTGCCAGGATTGCCGCTTGATATCCCGACCCTGTACCCACTTCCAAGACTTTGTCGCCGGATTTCACGCCAAGTGCTTGCGTCATGAATGCGACTGTATACGGCTGCGAGATTGTTTGGCCCTTCCCTATGGGCAAGGCAGAGTCTTCGTATGAGCGACTGGTAAATGGCTCCGGAACCAGGAGATGGCGATCAATCCGGGCAAACGCACGCAACAACCGCTCGTCAGTTATGCCCCGATCTTTCAATAAGGCAATCATTTCCAGCCGGTCGAGATCAAATCTCCCCACGAATTTCCTTAGCCATTATTCTTCATGAGTTTCCATACCGAACCAAATGTCCGTTCGGTGTCAATCGTAAGGCGTTCCTTGAGTTCTTTCCGCAACACGGCGGGAGTTAATCCCCGTTTCAACGATCCGTCTGCAGCAATCGATACCGTACCCGTTTCCTCGGAGACAATGACAACGACAACGTCCGCCAGTTCCGAGATGCCAAGGCCGGCCCGATGTCGGGTGCCAAGGAGGTTTCCTTCCCACGCAGTGAGGTTGGACAGCGGCAGCGTGCATCGTGCTGCTTCAATCAGTCTATCCTTGATGATAACAGCACCATCATGGAGGGGCGACTTCGGGTTGAAAATCGAGAGGAGAAGTGAACGTGAGACAAGTGCTTCCATCTTGGTTCCTGTTTCCACGTGCGTGCGCAATCCCGTCGCCCGGACAAACACTATCAGCGCGCCATTTTTCTTCCTCGAGAGCTCTGTTACAGCCCCGACCACGTCGTCAATGGAATCGTCCGTGTTCATTTTGAGAAACAATCGAACCACCGGATTGCGGCCCACCAGCACAAGGAGCCGACGAAGCTCAGGCTGGAAGAGCACAATAAACGCAATCACCCAGATATCCGTAAGGGTCCGGAGAATCCAACTCATCGCCTTCAGGTTTGCCGCCTGGGCAACAAAGGAAAATGCGATAATCAGCACGAGCCCGAGAAATATCTGCGCTGCGATGGTCCCGCGCATGACGAGATACAGGCGATAAAAAATGAATGACACCAGCGCCACATCGAGGATGTCTGCAACACCCACAGAAATGAACCCTATCTTGAAGAGTTCCATCACTCCACCGGTTCTTGTTTCTCGAAACGGGAAGAACAAATTGCATCGGCCACCATAATGGCGCGTTTGACTGCCTTGACATCATGCACACGCACAATACTGGCTCCCTGAAGAACGGCAACCACAATCGCTGAAAGTGTCCCCTCGAGGCGGTCCTCCACACCGGTATTGAGAATGTTGCCGATGAAAGTCTTCCGTGACGGGCCGACAAGAATCGGGCACTCAAGAGTCTCGAATCGCGACAGGCCAGCGAGCAAACGGAGGTTGTGCTCCTGCCGTTTTCCAAATCCAAGCCCCGGGTCGACGATGATCTGCTTGATACCGGCTGCTCGTCCACGTTCGATTGCCGTCCGCAGGTAGGAAGTGATTTCACTGAAGAGGTCGTCGTATTCAGGACTCATCTGCATGGTCTTCGGGGTGCCCTTGATGTGCATGACCACGGCTGACGCTCCGGCGGCGGCGATCACATCGGGCATTCGCTCATCGAAGTGGAAGCCGCTGATGTCATTGACGATCACGGCGCCTGCTGCCAATGCGCGTTCCGCCACATCCGATTTATATGTATCAATGGAGATGGGGATGTTTGTTCCGGCTGACAGTTTCTCAATCACCGGCAGAATCCTGCGCAATTCCTCGTCGGCTGAGACTTTCTCGGCCCCTTCCCCGTACGCCGTGCTCTTTGGCCGGGTGGATTCCCCGCCTACATCAATAATGTCAGCACCATCATCAATCATCCTGAGCGCATGGTCAATTGCCTGATGCGAATTCAGGAACCGCCCGCCGTCAGAAAATGAATCCGGAGTAACATTCAGGATTCCCATAATATGCGTGCGGGCCGACAGATCGTACTCCGTACTGCCAAACTGAAATCTCATGCACTTGTTCATAGAGGTGTTCAACTTGCCTGAAAGCAAAAAGGTGACCTTCTGCGATCACCTTTGCTCGTTACATTTTCTTGCGCGCCAATTGTGTTCTGCGCTTTGCTTTCACCCGCTCAACCGCCTTCTTGTGTTTCTTGCGGGCGTTACGTGTTTTCTTATTCATTCTTCCTCCATACAGTCTGCGTAATTATTGGATTTGTCCATCGGATCTACTTTCCCGCGATAGTAAATTGTAAAATACTCTTTTGTGATGGAAAAGACAAGCACCATTAATCCTCAAACTCGTCATACCACGCCATCTGTATCGACTCCAGAATGCGATCGCTGACAGCATCCGCGTCGTCCGAGAATGTCGGAAGATCCAGCACCATCTTTTTCAGTTCAGGGAATTTTATCGTCAGGGGATCCGTGTTGGGAAACTTCTCGTAGAGATCAAGAGCGATCTCATCGACATCGCGCCAGGTCCATTTCATTGCGGCTCCGAAAAAGTGGAGTCCACGCGAGGGTGGACTCCATACGAGGTGATTACTTTGTGAATTTCTTATACCGATCGTTGATGCGCCCCCAATGCAGGTTGCCAAGGAAGTTATCGATGTAGGCAGCGCGCTTTGGTCCATCCTTATGATAGTAGGCATGCTCAAACACGTCCACGGGGATCAATGGAATGCCGCCCCAGATTGCCCCGTAATGGTGTTCGTCCACAAGCACATTCAATAGTCGTTTCGAATACAACATATCATAGACGAGAACTCCCCATCCGCTCAACTTTGCGGAAATGGCAGCGGCTTTGAAGTCCGCTTTCCACATATCAACCGAACCGAATTCCTTTTCAATTGCCGCTTTGACCTCGGCGCCCTTGGAAACGTCGCCGTCTCCACCCATCACTTCCCAATACACGTCATGCAGAACAGTGCCGGCATGATTCCATGTCGTCCGGCGCTTCAGTTCGCCGATCGTGCTGTAATTGCCGTTTGCCCCTCCACGATCCGCGGTCTCCAATGCTTTCTCGATATTATTCAGCGCCGTTACATACCCCTTGTGGTGGGTGTTGTAGTGCCAGTCCGTGGTTTCTGCATCGACCACCGAACCGAGCAGCTTCTTTGCATCTTCATCCGAGTAGGGACGCGGATTAAATTTCCATTCGTATGCCATGGTGCTCTTCTCCTTTTGAAATATAGTGGGGTGAAATAGAGACTCGCCTGTATTCAAGGCAGGAAGTGCGGCCAATGCACCCGCGGCTCCTGCTTGTTTGAGAAACTTCCGCCGCTTCAACACAACCTCCGTAAGGATACGCTGTACACTTGCTTGAACCGCTGTGGTTGGCAGGATACCATTTTCAACAGACTATTGCAATAAACGCGAGAATTCTTTCTGTCTACACACCGAATGACTGTCCGCAGCCACACGTCTTCGAGGCCTGTGGATTGTTGAAGACGAACCCCTTGCCATTTAAACCGTCGCTGAAGTCCAGAACGGTACCCGACAGATAAAACAAACTTTTGGGATCTATGAATACCGTGACACCATGAACCTCAAGCACCTTGTCGGTCTCTTTTGGCTTTTCGTCGAACGCCAGCACATAACTGAGTCCTGAACAGCCGCCGCCCTTCACCCCGAGACGGAGTCCGTGTTCGTCAGGGATCTTGTTTTCGATTCTGAGTTTGCGGACCTGTTCTGCTGCCTTCGGAGTTATTGTAATCTCTTCGTTCAATTCGGGCTTATGCATTGTTGCTTCGATCATGTGTTGCTCCTTCGTTTTACATTATTCCAAGTTCAAGTCGCGCCGCTTCCGTCATCATGGCGGGGCTCCATGGCGGGGTCCAGACAATCTCAACCTTCACACCCGTAACACCGTGGATGGGTTTGATCTTTGTTTCCACATCACGAGGCAACGATTGTGCAGCAGGACAGTGTGGTGATGTGAGAGTCATCTTTACGTAGACCTGTCCAACGTCATTCACTTTCACCTCATAGATGAGGCCGAGTTCATAAATGTTGACGGGGATTTCCGGATCATAGCATGTCCGAATCGCCTCGACTGCTTGCGCCTCGATAATACTCTGTTCTATCGTACTGATTTGCTGCAGTTGTACCGGTTCCTTGTTTTCTTCCATCATTACTCCGTTGAAACCGTTTCGTCTTTTTCTTCCAATGCCGCCTTGGCCGTGTGCCACGCCAAACTCGCGCATTTGACGCGGGCCGGAAACTCGGACACACCGGCAAATGCGATCAACTTCCCCAACCCGTCTGCGTTCTTCTCCGCATCAATCTCTCCCCGCACAACTTTGTGGAAGAGATCGAAGAGCACTTCCGCTTCAGCTCTCGTCTTCCCCTTCAACATTGTGCTCATGAGTGACGCTGATGCTTTCGAGATTGCACATCCCGATCCCTGAAAGCTGACATCGGCGATCCGGTCTCCCTCAATCTGCATATAGACGGTGTAATGATCGCCGCAGAGCGGGTTGTATCCATCGACCATCCTGTGCGGTCCTTCAATCTTACGGAAGTTCCGGGGACTTTTGTTATGATCGAGAATGACTTCCTGATATAATTCCCTGAGTGCCGACATCAGCCGAGCACCTCTTTCACTTTGTGCAACGCCTTCACAAAAACATCTATCTCTTCCTTCGTATTGTAGAATGCAAACGACGCCCGAGCAGTGGCCGGAATACCAAACCGTAGCATGACGGGTTGAGCGCAGTGATGTCCGGTTCTAATGGCGATTCCTTCATCGTCCAGGATGGTCCCGATATCGTGGGGATGTACGCCATCCATGGTAAATGAAATGACGCTTGCTTTTTCCCGGGCTGTACCAATGATCTGTACTCCGGGAATTTCCTGGAGCTTCTCGGTACCATAGAAGAGGAGATCCTGTTCGTATGCCGCTATGGCGTTCATATCAAGTTGGAACATGTAATCGATGGCGGCGCCGAGGCCGATTCCGCCGGCAATATTTGGTGTCCCTGCCTCGAACTTATACGGAAGATCATTGAAGATGGTCTTCTCAAATGTCACGGACTTGATCATATCACCGCCACCCTGATATGGAGGCATCGCTTCAAGCAGTTTTTTCTTTCCATACAGAACACCGACACCCGTTGGGCCGAACATTTTGTGCGATGAAATTGCATAGAATTCGCAGTCGAGCTCGCGGACATCAACTTTCATGTGCGGCACAGCCTGTGCGCCGTCGATAAGAACAGGAATACCCCTGGCGTGTGCCTGAGCAATCATTTCCTTGATAGGGTTGATTGTCCCCAGAGCATTTGAAATATGCGTTAACGCAACGAGCTTTGTTCTCGGCGTCAACAGTTTCACATAGTCGTCAAGGAGCAGTTCACCACGATCATTCATGGGAATGACCCTGAGTGTTGCCTGCTTCTCATCACACAACATCTGCCAGGGAACAATATTGGAATGATGTTCCATCGCCGAGATCAACACTTCATCACCGGCATTGACGTTCTTCCTGCCGTAGCTATAGGCGACAAGATTAATTGCTTCGGTCGTCCCACGAACAAAGATGATTTCTTCGTACGCTGCCGCATTCAGAAATCCGCGGACATTCTCCCGCGCCGCTTCGTATGCACGGGTCGCCCGCTCGCTGAGGTAGTGTACTCCGCGATGGATATTGGAGTTTTCTTCCTCGTAATACTTCATGATGGCGTCGATCACGATCTGCGGCTTCTGGCTTGTCGCGGCATTATCGAAGTACACCAACGCCTTCCCGTTGACGCGCTGTTTCAGCAATGGAAAATGATGACGGCAGCCCGCGATTGTGTGCAGGCGTTCCTGAAACTCCGCCATCAATATGTCTTCCTTAGTGTGCAACGTCTTTGCGTCCTTTGCGCAACCGGGATTGGATCATTGCATCGAGTTGTTCACGGAGAAGCTCGCTGTGCACACGGTGAACCACATCGCTGGCAAAAGCGAATGTCAAAATATCCCTCGCTTCGTTGTTGCTCAAACCGCGTGACCGGAGATAAAACACCTGCTCTTCATCCAGTTGGCCGACAGTTGCACCATGGGTGCACTTCACATCATCAGCAAAGATTTCGAGCTGCGGCTTCGTGTCAATCGTTGCATCGTCGGAGAGTAACAAGGTCTTGTTCGTCTGTTTGGCGTCTGTCTTTTGAGCATCCTTGCGAACAAAAATCTTTCCATTAAAAACACCGCGCGACTTACCGTCGAGTATCGACTTGTACAGCTCATGGCTGTTGCAGTGGGGTTTCGCATGGTCGATAGTCGTATGGTTGTCCACAAGTTGCTGGTGCATCCCCAGAGAAAGCCCGTTCAGTGTGGATTCGCATCCTTCGCCATCCAACACAACCGTGACGTTGTTCCTGACGAGACCACCGCCAAGTGAGATCGAGTTTGAAGTAAAGTTGCTACGGCTGCGTTGATGAACGTGAATTGTTCCAACATGGAAGGCTGTTTCCGACTCATCCTGCAGTTTATCATGCTCCACAACCGCATTCTCGTCAAGGACCATCTCGCTCACAGCGTTAGTAAAATATGGCGTCCTGGAGACACTCACGTAACTCTCCAACACTGACACCTGACTGTTCTTGCCGATAACGAAGAGGTTCCGGGGATGAGCGATACACCCATCCGGCTTGTCTGTTGAGATAAAAACAATGTGTACCGGCTCTTCCACGATCGTGTTATCAGGAATGTAAATGAACGCCCCGTCTCGCAAGAATGCCGTGTTCAGTGAAGTGAACGCATTCTCATCAAAATGGGCATACCGCGTCAGGTGTTTGTCCACATTGTCCGGATGCGACTTGATTGCCGCGCCAAGATTGCTGACAATCGCGCCGCCCGGAACCGGTGCAAGAGAAGACAGCGGCGGTGAGTAGACACCGTTTACAAAAACAAGCCGCCTGGCGTTGAGTCCTCCAAGGGCGAACCGTTCTATGTCGCTCTTCGCAAGAGGCGGGCTCATATGTGCAGCCGCAGGAGCAAATCTCGATTTTGCTATCGGCAACACATTTGTAAACCGCCACTCTTCATCCCGCGTTGTCGGGAATCCCTTCGCAAGGAACTGTGAGAACGCCGCACGGCGGATCGCGTGTAGGGCCGATTGCGCCTCACCGTTCAGTCCTTTTTCCAAACCTTCAAAGTGTGTACGGTACCAATCCTGATCGCGTTCGATATTCTGTGTCATTTCCTGAGTCTTCATGCGCCCACCGATACTCCCGCTTCATCCTTCAGCCAATCATAACCCTTTTCTTCCAGCACCAGGGCAAGATCCTTGCCCCCGGACTTGACAATCCTTCCATCAACAAGGACATGCACAAAGTCCGGCACGATGTAGTTCAACAGACGCTGGTAGTGCGTCACGGCAATCACAGCGTTGTCCTTGCGACGAAGCTTATTGACGCCATCGGCGACGAGGCGCAATGCATCGATATCGAGACCGGAATCGGTTTCGTCAAGAATTGCAAGCTTCGGGTCGAGTACCGCCATCTGGAAAATCTCATTCCGCTTCTTCTCTCCACCCGAGAATCCTTCGTTCACCGGTCGGCTGAGAAGACTCTG
>CAZIHJ010000092.1:9537-11975 GCA_964538485.1 uncultured Chitinophagales bacterium
TCACGTCCGGCCAATACCTGTGCGAGCGTGCTTTTGCCGGAACCATTCGGTCCCATAATTGCGTGAACTTCGCCCGGTTTCACCGTAAGATTGATACCGTTGAGAATCTCATTCCCATTGACTGATGCGTGCAGGTTTTTTATTTCAAGCATGTTTTCCTCTGTGCCGTTGTATTGCTGATTCTGAATTCGCCTTCTGCGGGCTTCATTTTCCCTTTTGCCTTTTTCCTTTGATCTATCCCACGCTGCCTTCGAGGCTGATGCCAAGCAGTTTCTGCGCTTCAACTGCAAACTCCATCGGAAGCTCTCTGAAGACCTCCTTGCAGAACCCATTCACGATCATGTTCACAGCATCTTCTGTTGAAAGTCCGCGCTGCTTGCAATAGAATATTTGATCTTCACCAATCTTGGAGGTGGACGCTTCATGCTCGACCTTCGACGTGGTGTTCTTCACCTCAATGTACGGGAAGGTGTGCGCTCCGCATTTATCGCCAAGCAGTAATGAGTCGCATTGCGAGAAGTTGCGTGCGTTGGAGGCGCTCTTCGTGATTTTCACCTGACCCCGGTAGGAGTTCTGACCGAAACCGGCCGAGATGCCTTTTGAAACAATCGTGCTCCTGGTGTTCTTCCCGATGTGAATCATCTTGGTGCCCGTATCCGCCTGCTGACGATTGTTTGTCACGGCCACGGAATAGAACTCACCAACCGAGTTGTCACCCTGAAGTATGCAACTCGGATACTTCCAGGTAATTGCTGAACCGGTTTCCACTTGTGTCCAGGAGATCTTGGAATTGACGCCGGCACATTTGCCGCGCTTGGTGACGAAGTTGTAGATTCCGCCCTTGCCTTCCTTATCACCCGGATACCAATTCTGTACCGTTGAATATTTGATCTGCGCATTGTCCAGCGCAACAAGCTCAACAACGGCGGCATGTAACTGGTTCGTGTCACGGATGGGCGCAGTACACCCTTCAAGGTAGCTGACGTATGCTCCCTCTTCTGCTATGATCAATGTACGCTCGAACTGCCCCGTGTCCGCTGCATTGATGCGGAAGTATGTCGAAAGTTCCATCGGACAGCGAACACCTTTGGGAATGTAACAGAACGAGCCGTCCGTGAACACTGCGGAGTTCAACGCAGCGAAATAATTATCGGTGTGCGGAACAACCGACCCAAGATATTTCTTGATCAGCTCCGGATGATGTTGCACTGCCTCCGAGAACGAGCCGAAGATAATCCCCAACTCGCCGAGTTTCTCTTTGAAAGTCGTTGCGACTGAAACACTGTCAAACACAGCGTCTACAGCAACCCCGGCAAGGGCTTTTTGCTCGGCCAGCGGGATGCCGAGCTTCGCATAGGTCTTCAGCAATTCGGGATCGACTTCATCCAGACTTTTCAACTGTGCCTTTTTCTTCGGAGCCGAGTAGTAACGGCTCTCCTGATAGTCAATGGGTGGATAGTGGACATTCGGCCATGCGGGCTCTTCCATCGTCAGCCAGTGACGGTATGCCCTCAGACGCCACTCCAGCATAAACTCCGGT
This sequence comes from uncultured Chitinophagales bacterium, assembly GCA_964538485.1. GTDB lineage: Bacteria > Bacteroidota > Ignavibacteria > UBA10030 > UBA6906 > JBJXHC01. Next base: position 11,078 of record CAZIHJ010000092.1, read on the forward strand.
TCGTTCTTCTTTGCCGAGATTAAGCGGATAATATCTTCGTTCAAACCCTTCGGCACAACATCGGATTCAATGTCTGTGACGAAACCGTATTGATACTCGCGGTTGGCAAGATTCTCTATTGCGTTGGTCTCAGTGCTCATCGTTTCTCTTTATCGTTTATCTCATTCATTCATTTCTCAACCGCCAACGGGCTTCGAGCTTTTGATTGGCGGAAGAGGTCGTTTGCCAAGAGGTGGAATCGTTCCACCGGCAGCAACTGGAGCAACAGGTTTGGGTTGTGGCGGAGGCACAGCCGGTGCAGAGGCAACCGGAGCCGATGTAGCCACTGCTGCTGGCGCGGTGGCGGCCACAGCAGGTTGGGCTGGGGCAGCAGGCGCAGGTTTTGCAACTCCCGCCGGGCTTGCACTTCTTAACGGTGGAAGGCCACCTGCAGGTCGGGGCGCTGCCGCTCCGGGAACAGGCTTTGCCGCCGGAGCGGGTTTCGCCGGTGCCGCGGCTTTCACCGCTGGCTTTCGAAATTCCTCGTAGTGCAAGAGCCAACTCTGACGGTCAATGGGGCTGAGTATTTTCTTTTTTTCAAGCTGTTGTACAAAGGCACGGGCAATCGTCTCTGCGTCGCTGTAACTCACCTTCATACTTCTTCTCTCCAACATCGTCTGAATGCCATACTGTATGTCTCTAAAAAAGACATTCGAGAGGTGATACATCGGATAATGATCCTTGAGAAACTTCAGCACATCTGTTTCATTTGTCAGAACGTATTCCAATTGCTTCATGGTGGTTCTCTCTTTCGATATGCGGATTATGTTGGTTGAAGGTAACCGAGCTTTTCTCTCGTCACCCTGACCGTCTCCACTACCCGTCCGATGGTGTATTCAATTTCTTCACCTGTAGTAAA
>CAZIHJ010000093.1:0-11937 GCA_964538485.1 uncultured Chitinophagales bacterium
GATGGTGAGTCCTTCGCGCGAAAGCACCTGCATCTGTTCCTTGTGCTCTTTCGTCTGAATGGAGTATTTGACTACCCGCGCCATGGGATTTACGGGGTTGACTCCCGGTGAAAGGGTGCGATCGGTAACGATACCCAGGAAATCCACAACACCGACATGACCCGCCGGAATAATAGTAAACACCTGACTGGCTGCAATGGCAAGAAAAAGTACTGCAAGAGCTCCGGCCAGGAGACTTGAGGAACGAAACATTGGATTACGTTCGATCTGGAATTTCTTACGCGCTGCCCGCCAGGCAAAGAAACTGATAAGGGATGCGATCAAACATAAAATGAATATCATGGTGGTCTCCTGATAGTGAATGGAAATAAAATCCGTAGCTGGTTTAGTGCAGTGATGTTCCGGTGCCCTCCGCGGTCGATGGTTTCACATGATCGGCGACAAGGAGCAGGCAGTTGCCGATCGGCCGTTCCCCCGTTGGATCCGACGGTGAATTGACAACCTCCCCATTGATAACAAGCGTCGTTGATCCGCCTCCATCAAGGTTGAGCCCTTGATAAACACCGAGTCGTACCATGAGATCGGCCAGTTCTGGTAACGACATCCCAACGCTTCGATCCTGCCTACCATCCACTGTAACGAAATACATCATTGTACTGTCGCGTGAGAAACCGATAGCGGAACGCGGGTGGCGCTTTGCAAATACCGTTGCGGACTGATCCTCGGGAAAATCCCCTAGCGCAAATACACTTTTGCCATTTCTCACAATCCGCGGCCATCCACCAACAAGATGGCGCAGCGGTCCAACATTGGGCTGCATTGTCAACACGATCCGTACGGAGTCATGGACAACCTCAAACGGTTCGCGGTACGCGGCGAGCACGATACCATCATGCGGTATAAAACTGGCACCCTCTCCGCGGGGTGAGCCCGTTGCAACGCATACCAACGTATCGCCCAGTGAACGGACAATACGCAGCGACAACTCGCGTACGTCGCTGTCAATCCCGGAAGGTGGCGTTCGTTCACCAAAGTAGCGGTTGAATATGACCAACCCGCCCCGCCGGGGGATGATATTTACTCCCGCAAGTGTACTGGTTGAATTTTCGGACCAGATCACACTTCCGGCAAACATGAATTGCTCAATGAATGGTTCCCCGGCTGTGTTCACGGCAAACTGTGAATTGGGAATGTCGGCAAACTCCGGTCGGTACCCGCGTGACCGGAAGGCCTTTACGAACACCCCTTCCACAATATGATTATTCTGCACCTCGCCGCTTGTCGGGTTGAAGTAGTCACCGTTGATAGCCACGGCAACATAACGACTCGTATCGCTCTTACGTGCAGCAATGGAACTGACGGGTTCCCGGCCGTACAGACGATCTTCTCCGCAGGCGCTCTCAATATGCAGGTCGGGTTGCTGCAAGTCAATCTCTACAACATGGATGCTCCACGGTCCATCCTTGTCGATGATAGTGCGGTGAACAACGCCCGGCCTGACGAGCTCGCTTCCATTGGCGACCCTGGAAGGAGCCGAAGTTGAAGCATACCACGCCGCCCAACAGAACATAATGAAGGCGGCAGGTGGGAGGAGTATTCGGCAGAGAGTTCTTAGCATGACATAATATCGAAAACTTACCCAAGAGTGTCTGGAAAAGCAAGCGTTGCAACAGAAAGCCCGGATGATACACTATCCGGGCGGTGCGATCAGAGGATTGCCGGATCGTTACATCTGCGTTAATGTGATTGTTCGACCAGTGTTTGCGGCCTTGAGATACTCCATTAACGGTTGGTAGTATTCGAGCATTGCGCGCGCGGTGAGATCCTCTCCGGTTTTTTCCTTCAGCACAACTCTCCAGTCTTTGCTCGCGCCGGGACGCATGATGCTTTGCAGGAATGCGCCAACTTCTTTATTGCCGGAGTAATTACAGTTGTTGGGATCCTGTTTGAGAATGTTCTTTGCGATGTAATTGTGTAGTTGAAACTTGAGAATGCAAGAGAGTGCATAATCATAGTATTGTGCCGCATCGTCGTTGATGTGCGTTTTGGTGGCAGCGTCACAGTATTCCTCGCCACGATCGGTCGGAGGAACAATTCCCTGATACTTCTCGACGTATTCCCACCATCGCGCGTTGTACTGATCTTTCGGGAGGTTCTGTTCATACAGGTCGTGCTCGAAATGCGACATGGTACCGGCGGAGAAGGGGATGAAGACAATGGAGCTACTGGAGAGCGCATCATTCAACAGCCATTGCACCTGGTCAATTGTTGCATCCCTGGAAAGCAAGCCCAGCTCTTCGAGATATGCGCGTTGGCCCGATGCGAGGTCCATCAGATCACCGATCCCCTCGTGATAACCTCGGTTTGCACCTTCACGAAGGACGATTGGGACATCGGGGGTTGAGTACTCGATGTAGTAATAAATATGACCAAGCTCATGATGCGCGGTGCCAAACCAATCCGCATTTGGCTGAACACTCATGAGCGAGCGGTAGTCGTCCTGGAGATCGAGGTGCCACGCAGATGCGTGGTTGTTCTTCTTGCGTGACGACCCCGCTTCGACCGGGTAGAGGTCCGACTTCTCCCAGAAGTTCTGCTTCATCGCAGGGAACCCGATGCTCATATAGAACCGTTCCGCCTGCTGTACCACCCACTCTTTCGATTTATCCTTGAATAGATCGTCAAGATTTACAGTGTTGATAATTCCCGGCCAGTTTTGTCCCCAACGATTCGGCAACCAATGTGCAGGCAACTTGTCCGGTACCGGTTTGTTGTATCGCTTGGCAAGCTCGTAGCGAGCCCATGTGTGCAACTCGGCGTAGAGAGGACGGAGTTCCCGCACGAGTTGGTCCATTAACGTCATCATTTCCGGTGTCGTCATGCCATAATCGGCTACTTGCAAATCAAAGAACGAGCTGAAGCCCATCTCCCGTGCAACCTGATTGCGTAGCCCCTGCAGATCGGCGAGGCCGTTCTTCAACGATTTGCCGACCTCCTTGCTCGTTGTCCAGGCAGCCAGTCGCTCGCCGACATTCTTTGATTCCACAAGGATCTTGTCAATGTCATTAGTGCTCACCTTCCGCGGCTGACCCGCCTTATCCGGAATCACGTACTCAAATCCATACAACACACTTGCCTGTTTGGTGTTTGCCTGGATCAACTTTTCCACAACGTCCGGGATTGTGCCGGGGTACTCGGCAGCGCTGAGCAGTATCTTGCCAAGCTGCAAGACCTGCAAGGTGTCGAGCTGATCCTTGCGCGCGAGGAGGGACCGCGTTTTTTGGATAACATCCTTGCTGCCGACAAACGCGGAGAATTTCTTCTCAGCCGCCGTACTCACGCTGTCATGCTTCGGCGAGATATCTGTATTGGCAAGCCACTGCGCCTGCGCTGATTCATAATACAATGGCTGAAAAGTCGTGATGTACTGTTTGATAAACTCGCCCGCTTCCTGCTTTGGTGATGGCGCACATGATGTGAGGAAAACACAGACGACAAGAATGGAGGAAGTGCGTACCATGCATTAAACTCCGGTTGTGAAATAACAAATGATTGCAATCAGGATGGCTATTGAAGTGTGAATATGGTACGAAAGCGGGTGGGGAAATGCAAGGAAAGCAGCGGGGCCCGACGAGTCGGGCCCCAGACACGTTATCCGATCACCTTGCCGTACGGAGCTACTTGTTTTTGGATTTTCTTCTTGTCGCCCGTAATCACAATCAACACCTCGTCATCGCGAATGTACTTTGCCGTCATGTCGCGTATCTGCTCAGGCGTCACCGAGTAGATTGTCTTGACATAGTCCGTCAAATAACTGTCCGGTAAACCGTGCAGTTGCAGGAACGACAACTGGTTAATAATGCCGGTCGGACTTGAGTTCTGCAAAACGAACACGCCAGCAAGATAATTCTGAATACCCTTGACCTCATCGGCACTCGGAGCGTCTTTCTGCAGGCGGTCGATCTCATAAAATATTTCTTTGAGCGAAGGCCCGGTGACATCAGTGGTAACACTGGCAACCTGTACCCAGTACGCATCGCGATACCGCGAGGAGATGGAGCTGTTGGGTGAATATGTGTACCCCTTGTCCTCGCGGATATTGGAAGTTATCCGTGAACCAAACGAACCGCCCAGAAGGGAATTCGTTACGATCAACGCGCGGTAATCGGGATGAGAAGGATTGATCGTCGGAAGACCGATATAGACGGTTGACTGCGGCGCGCCCGGTCTGTCAATGAGGTGAATCTCTCTCTTCGATGTTGCCTTGGGAATATTGACGGCGGGTTCGGGTCCACGCTTCCAGGGAGCAAATGCCTTTCGGATGGCATCTTCCATCTTCTTCGCATCAAACTTTCCGGCAACATAGATGTATGTGCGCGCTGCGCCAAAGTTGTTCTCGTAGAATCCACGCACATGTTGGATGGTATATCCGGTCAACATCTCTTCCGTTGGATAGAGACGGCCATAGGGATGATCTCCATGCATGATTGTGCGAAACTTCTCCAGGGTAATGGAATTTGGGTCGGTCTTCTCAATGCTCAATTGTCGCAGCCGGTCGTTCTTGAGCCGGGCCAACTCCGATTCCGGGAAACTGGGGTTGCACAACACGTCGGCCATCAGGGCCACCATCTCAGGCCCGAACTCGGAGAGCACGTCGCCGTCAATGTTGGTCTGGTCTGGTCCAACGCCAATGGTAACACTACCACCGAGCTTCGCGGCGTCCTGGGCAATCTGCTTGGCTGTACGGGTTGCCGTGCCCTCCTTCATCAGGTCGCCGACGATGTCGGCAAGCCACACTTCATTTGCTGCCTCATGAATATTGCCGGTGTTCACCACGGCACGGATAACGGCCTTGGGGAGCGTGCCATACGGGACCAGCACAACGGTAAGTCCGTTCTCAAGCGTAAATGTGGATTTCACCGGAAGAATGAAATCCTTTGGTGCAGATCCCTCGGGCGGCGTTTGCTTCTGTGCAATGGCACCGGGGGCAATTGATAACGCCAGCACGAGTGCGAGAAGAAGGTTCTTAGTTTGCATACTTGCGCTCCTCCTTGCTGAGAACTTTGGTAGGATTAACGGTGAGAATTGTCTGGTTGGATTCGCGGAGATACTCTTGCGCTGTTTTCTCAACCATTTCCGGAGTGACACTATTGATCATCTCTTCAATCTTGTTGATGCGGGAAGGATCATCATCGAACAATGCGAACGACGCAAGCAGATCGGCGCGGCCGAAGCCAAAGAAACTATTGACTTCGTTATAGAACGACGAGCGGAATTTTATCTTCGCCCGTTCAAGGGCCTCCTTGTCGACAGGTGTAGTGCGGAGCTTTTCAATTACGCCCTGCACTACCACACGAATGGACTCCTGTGAAGTGGTATTGTCATGGAAAAGATACCCCATCCAGAGCATCGGGCCGTTGTAATTGAACATGTTGCCGAGCATGTTGATGCCGCCATCCACCGAGCTTGAGTAACCCCGTTCCTGGACAAGTGCCTCACGCAACATGCTATCGTCTCCCTGCAATAACAGCTGGTCGATTACTCCCATTGCATAATATTCGGGCGTGTTGCGCTCAGGCATGTGATAGGCAAACGACAGCGCCGGCTGACTGGCCAGCGAGTCATCTTTGGTAAAGCGTTTCGGTTGTTCCTGGCGTGGTTCACTCAAGTCGGGTTTCTGTGGCTGTGCAACAGAGGGAATCGTCGCGAAGTACTTCTCAATCATCTGCTTTGATTCGGCCGGTTCGAAGTCGCCCACCACAACCAGCACAGCGTTGTTCGGCGAGTAGAAGGTTTTGAAAAACGACTGTACGTCTTCAAGTGTTGCTGCATCGAGATCGGCAAGATCACCGTAAAAGTTATGAGCATTATACCAATTTGTGTTCGCGTACTGCGGCATATCGAGCCAGGGGAAGCCGCCATACGGCTGGTTCAACACATTCACCTTGACTTCGTTCTTCACCACGCCCTGCTGGTTGGTCAGGTTCGCCTGCGTAATATCCAAACCTTTCATGCGATCCGCTTCCGCCCAGAGCACGGTCTCCAATTTATGCGCCGGAATGATCTGGAAATAATTGGTGAAGTCGAACCGCGTCGATCCGTTCAACACACCGCCGTTTTTCTGCACCAGCTTGATGAACTCCATCTTGCCGAGATTCTCCGACCCCTGAAACATCATGTGTTCGAACAGGTGCGCAAAGCCCGTCCGATCTTTTGGCTCAATGCGGAATCCAATGTTGTAATAGACTGCAACGACCACGGTGGGCGCGGTTTTGTCCTGCGACAGCACTACTTTGAGTCCGTTGGGAAGCTTGTAGTATTCTACGGGGACCGTGTATCCCGCAGAGTCTTCCTTTGGAGCTGAACAGGAGAACGCGACGAGAGCCAGACACCCGAGTAGAGTGGGGAGGAAGCGATTCCTCATGTAACCTCCGATGATGAATGGTATGACGTGTAGACCCCGCACATTCCGACCAGATGAAATGGCACGAAGGGGATGATGAGAGTACGGGGACAAAAATGCTTCAACAGATACGGAGAGGAACGGGTTTTGTTACGAGGCGGATAAACCGAAATACCAACCACTCCCCACCATTTCCACCCACAATTTCGCTTTTCGGTTGGCTACAACATCCCGCTCCGCTTGCGGATGAACCACTCCAGGGCAAACAACGCTATGATTGCGGCGAGCATATACTGCCAGTTCCAGAGTTCCAGCTCAGTCGAGGTTTGAACTTCCTTCTGAATAAAGTCCTTCCGTGAAGCCAGATCGCCATCAAGTCCACTCACATCGCCCGGGGAATAGTATTCCCCGCCGGTCCGTGAAGCGAGAAGGCGAAGCAGGGAAATGTTCATCTTCGTGTCGAGGAATTCGAGATTCAGTTCGCCAATGGAGAACCGGCCGTGGTCTTCGCCGAGTGATTGTCCATCGTTCGCTGCTGCACGATATGTATACTCCCCTTCGACAAGGCCATCAATCGCGCCTTCGTATCTGCCATTACCAACGGGGCGAAGAAGAGTTTCAAACCGGCGTCCGTCCTGTATTGCAGTGACCAACAGTTCGGCGTTGTCCACTGGCCGTGCACTTCCGTCATACACCTGGCCGAGAAATTCCACCGGCTCGCCTTGTGTGTAGAGGTCTTTTGTCGGAGTGACCTTCACAGGTTTGTTATCCTCGCGCGTCGTCAGCCACCGAATACTGTTGGCGAGTATTGTTGAGAGAACGTCCTCCGTATCCGGATTCCCCTGGGCCATTAAACGCCATCGCCACACACCATAACCGAGTATTGCCAGAGACTTCTGCCTGTTCACGTTTCGGATGAGCATCAGCGGGTCGGGAGTGACAACATTCTGAATGCGTGTGGTTCCCAGTATGACGGCCTCGGGTTTTGCCTTGTATAGCGATTGCTTGGCGAAGACAGGAGGGAGCCGTTCCCACACCCCCTCGATATTGAGGTTCATGATGGGGTGATTCTTCTGCGTTACTGATGGTTGAAGAAAAATGAGTTGCTCTGCTTGAGTCGACGGCGACGGAAGAAACGGAAGAATTGAACTCAACTGGCGCAGCCGGACTTCGTCCACACCCTTTCCATCGATAAAAATCAACGGGATTCCATTTTCCATTGTGGCAGACCGAAGGAGTTGGAGCGTTTGTTCATCTGTTGCTGTTGTCGGCAATCCAACGAGCATCAGACAGTCTGCGGAATCAATTGCCTGGCGGTTCGGTATCCGATCAACCCACCCACCCCGGGGGCGTTGTGTGAATGCCTGGACCGTAATGTTCTTTTCTTCGACTAACGTCTGTTTGAGAATCGCGAGATCGGGACCGGGTAGACCGAGCATCAGAACGCGCAACTTACTCTTCAACACCCGGGCAAAGAAAACCTTCCGGTTGTTATCGGATGTCAACTCGCCATCGAGTCCCGATACGCGCACAGTATATTTCTTCATTCCTTCACCTTCAGGAACATATGAGAGAGAGACGGGGTACTCGCGCGTTCCGTCCTGCAGTCTCACCGTAGTGCGCTGGAGCTCCTTGTTCCCTTCCAGTAATACCACCTCAACACTCTTGCCACCAAAGCCAGAGCTCTTAATCGTAACATCCACCGGTGCTTCGGTTTCCGCGTAGACGAGATCATTTGTGACCGCTTTGGTGATGAGAACATCCCGTTGTTCAGACGAATCGCCGATGCCGACGGTGTACACGGGCATCCCAAGTTTCTCCGCCTCATAGAGTGGGTTCTGCCCGAGAGTGAATACGCCGTCCGAGATCAACAACGCGGCGCGGATGTTGTTCCGCTCTTTTTGTTCGCCAAGCTGCTTGAGTGCCGCGGAAATATCCGTGGCTTCCTGGTCCAGCCCGAGAGAATCCGGGGAATCCCGTTCAGTCAGGCGTTCCCCGAAGGTATACCAACGAAGCTCCGCCCGGCTGGCAATACTGCTGAGCAACGGGTCATGAATGAGGGCCTGGAGAATTTCTTCGCGTTTTCCCGTTCCATCCTCGATCAGCATGCTCCGACTGTCGTCAATAAGCACAGCAAGTACCGGGGGCTGTATAAATGATCGAACAAGGCTGAGGAGTGGTTCAAAGATCAACATGAGCACAAGGGACAGTGCCGTTGCGCGCAGGGCGGTCAACAGCACGCGTTTCCATCGCGGGACGGGAGGAAGTGTCGTTCGGTAGTAATACGCGGCAACGGCACAGGCAACAAGAACGAGGAGGAGAACAACAACTGTGGTAACGCTAAAATCGAGATTGATCGTCGGCATGGGGTTGATTTAGGGTTGCGTGTGGTCCGTCAGGAATCCTTCGGAGGATCTGCGGAATTGGTTCGTCGAGATCGTCAACCCGGATTCCTTGTTCCCCTATGTGGTTTCCTTCACCATGCGGTCGACGATATCGATTGTCGAAACGCCGTCCGCCTCGGCGTTGAAGTTGGGTACGATGCGATGCCGCAATACAGGACCAGCCATCTGTCGTACGTCGTCGATGTCGGGGGTGTGGCGTCCCGAGAGAATCGCCCGCGTCTTTGCGCCCAGCACAAGATATTGCGATGCACGCGGTCCGGCCCCCCAGCTTAACCAATCCTTGATGAACTGCGGGGCGCTGTCGCTGCGTGGTCTTGTGCGTGTGGCAAGTCGGACCGCGAACTCGATAACATTGTCTGCAACGGGTACGCGACGAATCAATTCCTGATACGTCATGATCTGTTTCCCCGTCAACACATGGTTCAACGAGGGGGCAAACTGACTGGTTGTGCTCTTGACGATTTGCACTTCTTCGGGTAACGATGGATAATCCAACCAGAGGTTGAACATGAATCTATCGAGTTGGGCTTCCGGAAGCGGATACGTTCCCTCTTGTTCAATCGGGTTCTGTGTGGCCAGGACGAAGAATGGTTCCTGCAGGGTGTACGTTTGTCCCGCGGCCGTGACACGGTGTTCCTGCATGGCCTCGAGCAATGCGGCCTGGGTTTTTGGCGGCGTGCGATTGACCTCATCTGCGAGGACGATATTTGCAAAGACCGGGCCTTGAATAAACTTGAATGCCTTGGCCCCGGTGCTGACGTTTTCTTCTATTATTTCGGTGCCGGTAATATCGCTTGGCATCAGGTCGGGCGTGAATTGAATACGATTGAACTTCAGATCAAGAACCTGCGCGAGGGTGCGGATCAACAACGTCTTTGCTAGTCCGGGCACGCCAACGAGGAGGCAATGGCCACGGGCGAGAAGCGAAATGAGCAATTGCTCGACGATTGTGTCCTGCCCGACAATCACCTTGGCGATTTCCTTGCGCAAGGTGTCATAGGAGTTCTTCAACTCACGCGCAGCATCCACATCATTCATTTTATCCGCCACATAAACTCCTGTTCTTAGAGACGCGACTGCCAGTAGATTTTTCCCTTGAGTTCTTCCAACCAGTCCTGATACTCTTTGTTTCGTTTGAAGTTCTTCGCGATGCTTTCGATGCGCTGATAGTCTTGTTGGAGAGTGGGTGCATGTGCAGGTGTCCGCCGCTTCAATACCACAATGTGGTAACCATCAACTCCGCCGACTTTCAGAGGAACCGGCTCGGAAATCTCGCCCTCTTTGAGAGAGATAACAGTGCTGTAGAACTTTGCTTCAATTTGTTCAAGGTCGACAGTACCGAGACTTCCACCGATGGGGGCCGTTTCCTTGTCTTCCGAATATTGTTTGGCCAGGACGGCAAAATCTTCACCCGCAAGAGCGCGTGCACGCAGGGAGTGGAGCAACGCAGTTACGGAATCCTCGTCAGCCGGTGTACGCTCCACCCGCAACAGAATGTGACGCGCACGGACGGACTCGCCACGGCGCTCGAGAAGCTCGATGATATGCATGCCGTGTTTGGTTTCGACGATACCGGAGAGCTGACCCTCGCTCATGGAAAACACCACCGTCTCAAACTCCGGGACGAAAAGCCCCCGGCGTACGAAACCGAGATCGCCACCCTGAACAGCCGATCCGGGATCCTGCGAGTGTCGCGTTGCGAGACCGGCGAAATCCGCCCCGGCTTTGATACTATCCAACAGGCCCTGAAGCCGCTCGCGTGCGATGGCTTTGGCTCCCGCGCTTGGCTTGGGTTCGATGTAAATATGTGCAAGCTCGACCTCCTCGGGAATTGAACCAAGACTATCCTTGAATGTCGAGAAGAAATCCTCCACCTCCCGACGGGAAATCTGGGTAATGCCGAACCGTTGTTGCTGAAGCTTGTTGGCGAGCAGGCTTTTCCGCATTTCATCGCGAAACTCGCGCTTGATCTTGCTGATGGGCATATTGTACAGCTCTTCAAGCTTCGATTCCGAACCCACCTGCTGAATGCGCTGCTGGATGGTATTCTCAAGCTGTTGCTGCACTTCTTCATCACTCACGGTGACACTGTCTTCAATCGCTTGTGCCACAATAAGCTTCTCATTGATCATTGATTGAAGGACCTGTGCTTTCAGCCCTGGCGTTTCAGGATCGAGACGGTTGTTAAAGACGAGAAATTGCACCTGCGCGTTCAACTCGGACTCAAGAATGATATCATTATCAACGACGGCAATCACCCTGTCGAGCGCTTGTCCCCGGGCCATCGTTGTGACCATGAGGAGCGCGCCAATCAGAACGTTATTCATTCCCATTACCCGTTATTGTGTGTGCTGTGTCGCTTCCAAGGGAGCGAACTTCAACCGTTTGCTTTGTTCGTACCATACCAAGTAATCGCTCGTATTTAAGGCGCCGTTGCTCAATCAACAATCTGTCTCTGATTTCGTTCCGGACGTAATCCATACCCGGCATTTCTCCCTGCTGTGTAAAACTGTGTACGACCAGCACGTAATAGCCGATATCGGTTTGCAACACAAAGGAAACATCCTCCCTGGTTGAATTCCGCGCGAGCTTCCAGAGTTCCTCGGGATACATCGTCGAGCGTGTAAAATATTGACGTGTTGCAACCCGAAGAAGTTGCGGGCTCAGGAGGGAGTCCTGTTGGATGGTCAGGAGGGCTTCAGACCAGGATGCTCCGCGGAGGAGATTCGATCGAAAAGTATTTGCCGCATCGCGGTCGGAAAACAGAGCATAACTTGCGTTGACGACGTCTTCCTTGAGAAGAAACGCGGAGCCCCCCGATGCATAGACTGCGGCAATTGCATCGTCCCCGACGGAAGAAGTGTCTTGGTTATATACCTCGCGCGTGAGCAACGCGTCGATGGCGAGCCGTCTTCGTATTACCTCGAGTTGACGGCGCAGATCATCGGTGTCTGCCAACCCCAGTCGTACGGATTCCTGGTACAGCATTTCGTCGGTGATCCAGTCGTTGACGAAATCCCGGATTCGGAACCGCTCCGTGCCGACAGAGTCGCGCATCGCCTCAACATCCTCATTCGTTAATACTGCAGACCCCACGCGCGCAACGTACTCTTGCGACTCCGGTTGCTT
>CAZIHJ010000094.1:0-5039 GCA_964538485.1 uncultured Chitinophagales bacterium
CGCGTCAAGGGCGGGAAGGAAACTAGACGACATGTTGGCGATGAGTGTTCATTCTGTGTCGGCGATAAGATAGCAATCAGGGGCTCGAAGAGCAAGGAACCCGCGCCAATCTTTCATCCGGCTTCGATTGCAACTCTCAATGCAAAGGCGTATATTTTACCACGATTTGAGGAAAAGCCAAGTCCGTTCCGCACCCTGTCGGTACGGATTTTTTTATACTATGGAGTAAGTGGCACCCCGCTGTATGGAGAACATCAGAAACTTCTGCATCATCGCCCACATCGATCACGGCAAGTCCACCATTGCCGATAAACTGCTTCAACGTACCGGTACCATTACCGTTCGTGAGATGAAATTCAACCAGGTTCTCGATGACATGGACCTGGAGCAGGAGCGGGGAATTACCATCAAGCTCCACGCCATCCAGATGAAGTACAAGGCAAAAGACGAGAAGGAATACACGCTTAACCTGATCGACACGCCGGGACATGTGGATTTCTCGTATGAGGTATCGCGTTCGCTTGCCGCCTGCGAAGGGGCCATCCTTGTTGTGGATGCATCCCAGGGCGTCGAAGCGCAAACCATCAGCAACCTGTACCTTGCCATTGACGCCGGACTGGAGATCATTCCGGTCATCAATAAGATCGATCTGCCGAGCGCAATGATTGAAGGGGTGAAACAACAGATCAAGGATTTGATTGGTTGCAAAGATGAGGAGATACTCCTCGTTAGCGCCAAGGCGAATCTTGGCATTGATGATATCCTTGAGGCCGTTGTGCAACGAATCCAAGCCCCCAGCGGAGATCCGGATGCACCACTGCAAGCACTCATCTTTGATTCCGTGTTCGATATCTACCGCGGTTCCATCGTGTACATTCGTGTATTTCAGGGAACGTTGCGTGAACATCAAAAGGTGATGTTCTTCCACAACGGAAAGACGTTCGAGGCGGAGGAAGTTGGCGTCCTTGAAATGAAACGCAAACAAACCGGCGAAGTCAGTGCAGGGAACGTCGGGTATCTCATCGCCGGTGTCAGGGACGTCCATGATACGAAGGTTGGTGATACTGTCACCGATGCCAGTCACCCGGCCGATGCTCCGCTTCCCGGCTACAAGGAAGTTAAGCCGATGGTGTTTAGTGGTGTGTATCCAACGAACGCCGAGGACTTCGAGGACCTGCGCAGCTCGATTGACAAGTTGCGACTGAACGATTCATCACTGGTGTACGAACCGGAAACATCCACAGCACTGGGATTCGGATTTCGTTGCGGCTTCCTCGGTCTGCTGCACATGGAGATTGTGCAGGAACGACTTGAACGCGAATACAATCAGAACATTATCAATACCGTTCCGAACGTTGAGTATCGTGTAACAAAAACGGATGGCGATGTTGTTCTCGTAGATAACCCGTCGTATATGCCCCTTCCCGGTGAGATCGAGAAAGTGGAAGAGCCGTTCATCAAAGCGCAGATCATTGTCCCGACGGAGTATGTCGGTAACATCATGAAGCTCTGTACCGATCGCCGTGGTGTGTACCGGAATACCACCTACCTCGATCCCACCCGCGGCGATCTCCATTATGAAATGCCCCTTTCGGAAATCATCTTCGATTTCTATGATAAACTCAAATCCACAAGCCGCGGCTATGCATCATTCGATTACGAGTTTATTGATTTCCGGGAATCCGACCTCGTGAAGCTGGATATTCTGCTCAACGGCGAATCGGTGGACGCATTCTCAACGATCGTTCATCGCGACAAGGCGCATGAATGGGGGAAGAAACTCTGCGTGAAGTTGCGCAAACTCATCCCCCGACAAATGTTCGAGGTGGCGATTCAGGCAGCCATTGGTAGCAAGGTTGTGGCCCGCGAAACCATCTCCGCAATGCGCAAAAACGTGATTGCCAAGTGCTATGGTGGTGATATTTCAAGAAAAAGAAAGCTCCTCGAGAAACAGAAAGAGGGGAAGAAGCGTATGAAGCAGGTAGGGCGGGTGGAGATTCCGCAGGAGGCATTCCTTGCAGTGCTCTCCATGGAAGATGACTAATCAGCAACCGGAAAGGTGCATGTATGACAAAGGATGATCAGACAAAGAGCGCGAAGAAGGAGCCGGTAAAGGACTTCTTCAAAGATCTCGTGTTCGTACTGGTCTCGTTTATTTTCTTGAACAGTTTTGTGCTGGCCTCATTTGAGGTGCCGACGGGTTCGATGGAGAATGAGATCATGGCGGGGGACTTCCTCTTCGTCAATAAATTTATTTACGGTGGTACAACTCCGAGGACGATCCCGTTCACGAATATCCGGCTACCGTGGTTCAGAGTACCGGCATTCCAGGATGTCGAACGTGGTGACGTGATCGTGTTTGAGTTTCCCGGATATCGTGATGACGTGACTCCACATGAATTTCAGTTCTACCTGAAACGTGCGATTGCGCTCAGCGGCGATACGGTGCAAATCGCCAACCGGGTGGTGTATGTGAATGGCGAACGCGCGCCCATTCCGCGTAACATCAAGTTCAACTCCACGCGCATGACACCTCCGGGTGCCATCGATCCGCGTATTTTTCCCAAGGGCGCGCCATTCAACGAAGATAACTGGGGTCCGGTGGTAGTACCGTCCAAGGGTGATGTGATTCAACTGAACAGTTCAAACCTCGGCAGGTGGGAGACATTCATTGGCAGGGAAGGGCATGCCGTTCGTGTTGATGACAATGGCCAGGTCCTGATTGACGGGGTTGCTACATCAAGCTACACAGTCGGGCGCAATTACATATTCGGAATGGGAGACAACCGCGACAACAGTCTTGATGGTCGTTTCTGGGGATTCATACCCGAGGAAAATATTGTCGGTACGCCGATGATCGTGTACTGGTCGTGGGATCCCGATCTGCCGCTTATCAGCATCGCTGAAAAGCTCGGGTCCATAAGGTTCGGACGCATCGGAGCGCTGATTCGATAGGTGTACTGTGACTCTGTCTCCGCCCGGTAGTATTGGAGGGCAACGTCGGACAATCCGGCTGCGCGGGTATCTCGAAGTTCTCATGGTCACCGCTGTACTTGCGCTGTTTCTCAAGGCCTGCGTTGTGGAAGCGTACCGGATTCCTTCCGGTTCGATGGAAAACACACTTCTTGCTGGCGACTTCATCATCGTCAACAAGTTCGTCTATGGTGTGTCCTCTCCTCATTCCATCGTCGGTGTGAATATTCCATTCGTAAGACTGCCGGGACTGAAATCTCCGCAACGGGGTGATCTGGTCGTCTTTGCAATGAAAGAGAGTGTTGGCACCGGGGAATATGTCAAACGGTGTACCGCAGTACCGGGGGATACGCTGACCATTGTCAACAAGGCAGTATATGTCAATGGAACCAGGTTCGTTGAATCACCCCTTGCGCAAATCGACCTCCGCACCGTGGTGCCGGAAAGTTTGTCCAACGAGAACATTTTTCCACCAGGCGCGCCGTTCAATGAGGACAACTACGGGCCCCTCCGTATTCCAGCCCGTGGCGACGTGGTGCAACTGCATACAGGGAACATCAGCGCATGGGAAGCGTTGATACGGGGTGAGGGACATAGTCTGAGCGTTGCAGATGGCAGGGTCCTCATTGATGGCGCTGCGATGGCTGAATATACAATCAAACGAGACTACTACTTCATGATGGGCGACAACAGGGATAATAGTCTGGATAGCCGCTTTCGGGGATTCATTGCATCCGAAGACATTATCGGTGAAGCGTTACTTGTGTACTGGTCGATTGATCAGGCAACCGGCGATGTACGCTGGTCGCGAATTGGAAATGTCGTTCACTAGTTTGAGAACGTGGTGCTGAATACGAGCGAATGATGCCATCACTTTATCTCCATATTCCTTTCTGTGAAAAGAAGTGCGTGTACTGTGACTTCTATTCGCTTGAAACGCCGTCACTGATGGGAGATTTTCTCGATGCCCTTCACAATGAAATTGATCTCTATGGAGCGCTAGCCAGGGGGAGATCTTTCTCAACCATTTTCCTTGGAGGCGGCACACCGTCGTTGCTTTTACCGGCCCAGCTCGAATCCCTTCTCGATCATCTCCACACAACATTTACGATAGAGCCGGCGGCCGAAATCACTGTCGAAACGAATCCCGGTACGGTAACGCCGGAAAAGCTGGCTGCATTCCGATCACTTGGTGTCAACAGGTTAAGCATCGGCATTCAGTCGTTCCATGAAGACGAGCTCCGTTTCCTCACGCGGATTCATGACGCAAATCAGGCACGTCAATGCGTCGAGTGGGCCCGACGCGCGGGCTTCGAGAATTTCAGCATCGATCTTATGTATGCTTTGCCGGGACAAACCCGCGAGCGTTGGCTGGCAAACCTTGAACAGGCAATGGCACTTGCTCCTCTCCATATCTCAGCGTACGGACTGATTGTGGAAGACGGAACACCCCTTGCGCGCATGGTACAGTCGAAGCAGGTGTCACCCGCTCCACTGGAAGATGAGGCGGAGCTATATGAATTCACCATGGAGTTCATGGAACGTCACGGGTACGAGCACTACGAAGTTTCCAATTACGCCCGCCCGGGGTTTCGTTCACAACACAACTACAATTATTGGACGCATGAATCGTACCTCGGGTTTGGACCGTCGGCGCATTCGTTCTGGGTGGGCGACAATGCTGTAGCAAGGCGCTGGTGGAATATCGCGCACCTCTCGCATTACTGTGACCGGCTCCGACAACGCGAGTTGCCTTTGGTGACGGAGGAGACACTGACAAAACAGCAACTCATGACCGAACGTGTTTTCCTCGGGTTGCGGAGCGATGGAATTGACCTGGCGCGCTACAGGAGGGAATTCGGGATCGACTTTGCCGGAGGACGCTCGGGCGAACTTCGTGATCTCGTTGGCGCAAATCTGGCAACACTCAACGGCGACTCTCTCAGACTCACTTCAAAAGGATACTTGTTGTGTGATGAGATCTCCGCCCGCCTCATTGCTGATTACTAACCGCCAATTGTTTGTTGCTTGTTGTTCATTGGTAATTGCTCATTGCCAACCAATTG
>CAZIHJ010000094.1:5139-11813 GCA_964538485.1 uncultured Chitinophagales bacterium
CGCCAATTGTTTGTTGCTTGTTGTTCATTGGTAATTGCTCATTGCCAACCAATTGATTGTTGTTTGTTGTTCATTGCTCATTACTAATTGCCATTCTGCCCAATTTAGTCTATATTCATAGGGTTTTTCCGGTATCCTGCTAACGCATTGAATCATTGAGGGTTTCATGACGCATAAAGTTGAACACCGTATCGTAGCCGTGGCTGTGTACGTCATTTCTGCGCTCGTCTATCTTCTGACGATGGCGCCGACTGTTGTGTTTTGGGATGTGGGTGAGTTCATCGCCGCTGCGTGGATGCTGCAGGTTCCGCACCCGCCGGGTTCGCCCTTCTTCATTCTCATTACCCGTGTCATGATGATGCTGCCCACGGCGGCTGATCTTGCCGTGCGTGCACATGCATTCACTGCTCTTTGCGCCGCAAGCGGGGTGATGTTCATGTATCTGGTCGCAGTCCGTGTCATCATGAACTTCCGTGGCACTCCTGCGTCATTCATGGATAAACTGCTTGTCTATGGTGGCTGTGCCATTGGCGCGTTCTCCATGGGATTCGGGACCACCTATTGGAACAACTCCATCGAGTCCGAGGTCTATGGACTGAGCATGTTCTTCCTGGCATCGGTAATCTGGCTTGCCATGCGTTGGCATGAGCGCGAGAGCAAACCGGGCAACGAGAAGTACATCCTGATGATCGCCTATCTCATCGGCCTTTCGCTTGGTGTCCACCTGCTCGCGTTGCTGGCAATTTTTCCAATCCTGATGATTATCTACTTCAAGCGCTACGAGATCAACTTCAACACGTTCATGAAGTTCGGACTGATTGCGGTCGCCGTGTTTTTTGTTGTGTATCCCGGCATTGTCAAGTATGTTCCCGGAATGATGGACGGTGACTTCGGCGGAACGAAAAGTGATGCCGTCTCATACGTTCCGTGGTTGTTAATCGGGCTGGTGATTTGGGGAGCATACACGTCGTACCAGAAGAAACAAAAGATGCTTCACATTGCTCTCGTTTCCGTCGCATTGATCTTCGTCGGATATACCACATACACGACAGTCCTGATTCGCTCCAATGCCAACCCTCCGATGAATGAGAACGACCCGAGCAACCTTGCCCGACTCACATCGTATCTTGGCCGCGAACAATACGGCGATTCTCCTGTCTGGCCGCGACGCTACAGTCAGGAACCGCAGCACCAGGGAATCTACACGAACTACACGAGCGAGATGGATTTCCTTGTGCGATATCAGTTCAACCACATGTTCACACGGTACATGTTCTGGAATTATGCCGGCAGCGAAGGGGACTGGCAGGATGCCCGGGCAAATCTGTTCCCGTTCAACGATGTTCTCAATGGAGTCGTGAAGTTCGTTTCCAAGGTTGAACCGTTTGCCGGTGAGGGGAAGGACTCCCTGTTGTGCATTCCTCTGCTCGTGGGACTCTTCGGCATGTGGAATCATTTCAAGCGTGATTGGAAGATGGCCACCGTGTTTATGACCATGTTCATTATTATGGGACCGGTGCTCGCGCTGTATCAAGCCCAGCAGGAACCCCAGCCGCGCGAACGCGATTATTTCTATGTCGGCGCATACTTTGTCTTCTCGCTCTGGATCGCTATCGGCGTTATCGGCATTATTGATCTTGTGCGCGAGAGGATTGCCTCGAAGCAAATGTCCACAGTCTACGGCGTGGCGTTCCTGGGACTGTTCACACTGACGATACCCGTGAACATGTTGAGAGTGAATTGGGAATCACATGACAGGACTGGCAACTACGTTGCTTGGGATTATTCCTATAACATTCTCCAGACATGTGAGAAGGACGCCATCCTGTTTACCAACGGTGACAATGATACATTCCCGCTCTGGTACTTGCAGGATGTGGAGGGAATTCGCAGGGACGTTCGTATTGTGAACCTGAGTCTTGTGAACACACCCTGGTATATCAAACAAATGAAGAACAAGCCGTACTACTCCGA
Source organism: uncultured Chitinophagales bacterium (assembly GCA_964538485.1). Classification (GTDB taxonomy): domain Bacteria; phylum Bacteroidota; class Ignavibacteria; order UBA10030; family UBA6906; genus JBJXHC01. Next base: position 7,114 of record CAZIHJ010000094.1, read on the forward strand.
GGCCAAGGCTGTTCCCATCAGCATGTCGGATGCGCAAATTGAACGGATCGGGCCTACGCAGTGGGAGCCGCGAACACTGAGCCTTCCCGTACCGAAGGAAATATATGATCGATACGGAGTGAAAGACACCGCTCTCGTGAACAAGGGGAGCATAGAATTTGTCATGAACAATACCTTCCAGGCCGGAAGCGTCAAGGCCATCAAGGTGCAGGACATCATGGTGCGTGATATCATCTTCACGAACAACTGGAAATACCCTGTGTACTTTGCCGTCACCGTTTCACCGGACAGCAAGATCGGCCTTGACAACTATCTCTGGTTCCATGGTCTCGCCCAACGACTTGAACCCCGACCGATTCCGGACCAGGAGCGAAGTCTTGATCCAAATATTCTCGAACAGAACTTGTTCAATGAGCCGGAGGGATTTTCAAAGACTGCACAGTACGGGTACAAGTTCCGCGGTGTGGCAGATCCCGATGTCTATTTCGACGAAAACACATCAAAGCTGATGGTGAATTACCGTTCGGCGTACATACGTCTTGCGCTGTACTATGCCAATGCGGCAAAGAACAACGAGAAGGCCGCCGCGGCATTGGACAAGATGGAACAGGTGATTCCGCGTGACAAGATTGCAATGAGCTGGGATTTGATGGCCGACCTTGCTTCATTCTACCGTAATATCGGTCGCATGGATCAGTTCAATCAACTTGCCTCCGAAGTGGAGCCGGTTGCGCTGGAGTTGATCGAAACCAACCAGTACAATCTCGCCTCCTACAGGAATCCCTTCAGGGTATTGCTGGAGATTTATGAAGCACGCAATGAAAAGCAAAAACAGCTCGATTTGTTGAAGCGTCTTGCCATCCAGTATCCGAAGGACCAGAGTCTCCAGCAACGTATTCAAATGCTTGAAGCAGATGTGAAGGCCTCGACGCCGTCAGAAAAGGGCGCGGTTGACACCGCGTCCTGATGCGACGGTATGAACATCCTCGTCATCAACTGGCAGGATATCAGGAATCCCCTCGGTGGGGGTGCGGAAGTCCACCTCCACCAGATTTTTACCCGCATTGCTGCAAAAGGGCACAGCGTTACGTTACTGTGCTCATCCTTTCCCGGCGCCCCCTCAGAAGAAACCATTGATGGAATCAGGGTTGTCAGGCGGGGCGGGCGACACCTTTTCAACTTCACCGTTCCCTCCGCTTACCGTGAACTTTCGCACCGCGAGCAGTTCGACGTCGTTGTTGATGACCTGAACAAGATTCCTTTCTTCACTCCCTGGTTCGTCAAAGAACCGCTCGTCGGTATTGCGCACCACTTGTTTGACACGAGCATCTTTCGTGAGACGAATGGTCTTATTGCCTCGTATGTTTATGCAGCCGAACGGTTGGGACTTGCCGTGTACCGGCAATCGGGAATGCCGTTCATGGTGGTCTCGCCAAGCACGCAACAGGAATTCGTGCAACGGGGATTCTCCATTGACCGCTTGCCTCTTGCTTTCAATTGTGTTGATCATGTCCGCTACAAACAGACAGGCGTTCCGAAAAATCAAACACCACTCGTTGGCTACTTTGGCCGGTTGAAGAAATATAAAAGCGTTGATCACTTGTTACATGCAATGCCGTTGGTAATGAAGAAGGTGCCGGATGTCCGGCTGGTGATCATGGGAGATGGCGATGATCGGCCGCGACTTGAGTCAATTGCAAGGGAATTGGCGCTAACGGACCGCGTGGAGTTTACCGGCTTCGTCAGTGAAGAGAAGAAAGTGGAAATGCTTCAGCGCATGTGGGTGAAGGTGACAACGTCATCCAAAGAGGGGTGGGGGTTGACGGTGCTCGAAGCCAATGCGTGCGGCACTCCGGTGCTCGCCAGCAACGTGCCCGGACTCCGTGATTCGATTAAAGATGGTGAGACCGGATTGCTCTATCCGTACGGTAACATCGATGAACTCGCAAACAAACTCACTCTGATGCTCACCGACTCCGCTCTCCGCTCTCAGCTTGCCGCGAGTGCTCTCCTATGGGCAAAGAAGTTCGATTGGGATGTTGTGGCGGATGACGTGATTGAAGTCCTGAAGAAACGGACGTGACTAGTTGAGAAGCAGCAGCTTCCTTGCAGCCACAAATCCACCCGCTCTCAGTGTATAGAAATATATGCCGCTTGCCAAGCCGCTCCCATCCATTTGCACAGAGTGCGTACCGGCTTCCACTTCTCCATCCACGAGCGCCATTACCTCACGGCCCAGCAAGTCATACACTTTCAGCGTTACCCAACTGCTTGTTGTCGAAGACCCGCCGTGATTCATCTCTTGGCGGGCTATTTGAAAACGAATCATTGTTATCGGGTTGAATGGGTTGGGATAGTTCTGCTCCAGCGTGAATGTCCGTGAAAGCTCAATCGAATTTTCATCGTCCACATCCGTGGGAAATCCACCAGTCGTTGTGCGGAGGATTGTGCATTCTCCGACAATGCCCCCGCCAACCACTGTTCCTGTCAACGGATCTGAGAATGACACACCCCTCAGATTATTCAATGTTCCGCTTTCCTGTTGCTGCCATGTCATTCCGCCATCACCCGTTCTTAGGATAAGTCCGTCTTGGCCGACTGCAACACCGTTTTGACTATTTACGAATTGAACTTCGTACAGTTGACCGGGAAGATTGGACACTGCTACTTCCCAGGTAATCCCTCCATTCCTCGTACGAAATACACCGCTTCCAACTGCTATTGCAACCGAGGAACTAATTAGTGTTACCGAATGAGCGAATCCGGGCAGGGTTGCGATGAGGTCCCACGACAGTCCGCTGTTCCTCGTTTTCCAAAGATATCCGAATGATCCCACCATTAGTCCGTCTCCATTTGGAAGCAATGACACATCAAACAGGAGAACATTCGCATCGCCGGTCCACCAGGTTGCCCCACCATCGCTCGTGCGAGCGATAAACCCTGCAAGTCCGGTAGCGCCAACCAGGATTCCAGTTGTGGGATTTAAGAAAGCACACGCTCCGATAGCGCCAGAAGGTTGAGGACTTGGGATAGGTGTCCAAATAATACCTCCATCAATGCTCTTTAAGATCGTTCCTTGAGAACCTACGGCATAAGCGACGGTTGCTGATACCATTTGCACATCGTGCAGGGAATGGACGGTCATTGAATTCCTTTGATTCCAGGCGGTACCTCCGTTTGTGGTGTGCAGGATCATCCCACTGGTACCCACAGCTATCCCATGAGTATCATCAATGAATGAAACACCTGACAGCTCGCCAAGAGTGTCCTGACAAGTCCAACCGGTTTGTTGGGCATGCATTTTATCGGAAGATAGAGATAGAGCAAAGCTAAGGAGTAGGAGGGTAGAAAATCGCATGCGAGTGCCTCATCGCTGGGATCAGAAATCCAAAGGAAGTCCTTGTTTCTCTTCAGAACATAGCCAGTTTCAACTCTACAGTCAAGGGAGTTGTGTTACAGCGTGTTGGAAGAAAGGGCAACCTGCTCTTCCCGGATCTAGTGTTCCTTGAAGAGTCTCTTTATCACCTGTATCTGTCCCGCATGGTACACATCGTGAGACGCGATGCCGTAGATAACCTGAGCGAACGTCCATTTGCTACGGGGGACAATCGCATGCAGTTTGGTTGCAGAGACATCTGCAATGGCGCGTCGCATGCTCACATGTGTTTCTTCCAGTAAACGGATATCATCTTTCCAATTCTTCTCCGTCATGGTAGCCGTTCTTGTAAACCAATTGCTTCCTTCAAGTGGGAACGATCCGCGCTTCTCGCCAAGCAATCGTCGGCGAACTGTGTACTTCCAATACGCACAATGTACAGCAATCTCCCAGATATTGTGCCTGCCGGTGCCGGGCCGCCACGCGGCTTCTTCAGCAGTCAATCCGCGGATCGAGCCACGCAGGTTCGTGCCGTGCCACGCCCGTTTGTCGTAGGATTGATCTATAAGCTCAAGTAATAACGAAGTAGGGGACGAAGCCTTCATCGGACCTCCTGAGAAATTTCAAATCACAAATACGAAATCACAAAAGCTAAATCCGAAACAAATCGCAAAACCCAAAATCAAATTCTTTGGCGTTCTTGTTTTTTGAGATTTAGAGCTTGTTTGATACTTAGATTTTGTTATTTGGAATTTGTTTGCTGTTTGGATACTTGTAGTTTGCCTTTAAGGGTTTCCAGACACTCCCTGGGCGTAGTGGCGAGTGTAACAAACCTGGTGCAATCTTCCATTCCTTCCCACGCCAGTTCTTCCTTCAATGTCCTGACAACGCCATTCCAGAAGTCACCGAGAACAACGATCGGTTTCTCTTTCATCAATCCTTTGTTCATCAATTCCCACACGGCTGCAAGTTCGAGGAGGGTTCCGGTTCCTCCCTTGAGAATCACATACGCGTCGCCGCGCTCAACAAGCTCCAGCATGCGTTCGATGAGTGTGTCCTTTGTTGCCACAGTATCAATCCACTTGTTGGCATCCTTGCGACCGAAGACGCCGGTAATAACACCGACTGTCGCGCCACCGGCTTCCTTTGCTCCACGTGCGGAGGCCTCCATCGTTCCTCCGAAGCCGCCATTGCAGAGGCCATAGCCCGCCTGAGCGATTTCCTTGCCCAGTTCATAGGCCTGCTGGTATTCCGGCGTGCCATCTTTCGGACGGGAACTGCCAAAAACGGTTATTGTTTTCAAATGTGGTTTCAAATTGTCGCA
>CAZIHJ010000095.1:0-7172 GCA_964538485.1 uncultured Chitinophagales bacterium
CCCGCACCGACAAGCGCTGTGCCCAGGAAAGTTTTCAGCATCAACAAATAGTCCAGCTGGCCCTGCGTTGCAAGGTAGAATCCCGCCAGGGCAGTTGCCACAGAGAGGAGAGTCAACTCCGGCTTTGTGAGCGTAATGTAGTCAAGCAGTCGTGAACGCTCGACCACCATCTCCCCAACAGTATTGATTTTTGGTCTCATGATCTTGAGGGTTCCGGAGAAAACGACATCGTGGGTACTGTAACCGGCAAACGGGTGAGAGAATATGCCCTGACAGTAACCACTACGCTCATACCCAGAAGCAGTGCCCCTGCGGCGACATGTGTTGTTGTTACTTCCACACTCTTACCATTCCACACGGTCAAAGCGCCGAGAATTACTTGAAAAACGAGCAAGAACATCTGGGCAATGGCAGGTTCACGTAATTGTCGGTCTGTATAAGATCGTAGGATATGCCAGACACTCGCAAGAAGCACAATCGTCACAAGCAAAGCTCCCACACGGTGGGCAAAATGAATCCATATCTGGTTGTACTCTATCGGGCGCAGATCGTCGGCGAGACGAAGCTCGTTAATTGCTGCCATCTGGCCGGGGTCAAGCGGTGGAATAAGAAATCCATAGGACAATGGGAAGTCCGGTATGGCGAGACCCGACTGTGTGTGGCGCATGATGGCGCCAAGAATCAATTGCACAAACACAGTACCGGTGGTGGCGAGAGCGAGCGTGCGCGTCCGACCTGCGGTAGTGGAAACCTGGGAGCTCGACATACGCCAGGAGGGTGAAGTCACCATCGCAAGGAAAATGGTGAGACAAAAGAACGACTGGGCAAGAGTTGCGTGCGCTACGGAAACAGGAGTTGGTAAGAGATACAATACAGTGATTCCTCCGAGCACTCCCTGTACAATCACCGCAACAAGTGCAACCCAACCGAGAACCCTGACCCACTGCCGATCATCTGTTCGCCAAATCCAAAAGGCCAGAATTGTCGTCAAAAAGCCCACGGCCGTCGCAACCATCCGGTGACCATGCTCATAGAATATGCCGCCGACCATGGGAGGCATCACTTGTCCATACGACAGCGGCCAGTCAGGGACCGCGAGACCGGAGTCCGTGCTTGTAACAAGTCCGCCAGCAATAATAAGCAGAAATGTGCTGAGTGCCGTAAGCACCGCGAAGCGATGAAGCCAGATATTCCGTCCTGCGGCTCCGCCCGGTTCCAACTTACTCAAGATACGAGGCCTCCTCAGCCAACCACGCCTGGAATTCATCTGGCATTTGAATATTGACGAAGCCACGCATCCTGAAGTGTCCCAGTCCGCACAACTGAGCGCAAGCAATCTCCGTCGGGGTATCAGGAGCAGCGACCATCTCAAGAATCCCAGCCGCCCGCAATTGGTTAACGACATCTTCTGTGATCGCATCACCCTTCTTCAGAAGGGACTCGCCGTCCTTGCCGACATAATCGGACATTGATACCTGGGTTGCGAGAGTTGGCGGCATTCCATCCTTCAGGGAATACGACGCAGTGAGCGCCTGTTGGAGCTCACGTGTCGTCTTGACGGGAGTGAACCACACTGGAATACTCTCACCGGGAATGGCATCATGTTTGACACGCAATAGCGGTATTGCAAAACTATGTATCACATCCTTTGTTGAGAGGTGTACGATCACGGGCTTGCCAACCGGGAGATTCAGTTGGTTGATCGTAGCAATATCATCTTTGCACGCCGGGTCGGAACGGTCTAAACCAAGAGGATTATCCGCGGTAATCAATTTGATGTCCGCTTTTCCGAAGATCCCGTCGGCGCCGGCATAATGAACGTTCCAGGCGAATTGCTCGGCAACCACCCGCACCACAGTTGCTTCATCCTCGTTCGGAACATCGTTCACAACATTTGCCCACAATGGAATAGCAAACCCCACCAGGAGGATTCCTTCGAACACAGCGACACCAACTTCAATATACGTTGAGGTATGGCTCTTCACCCCGACATAGTCTGCCTTGGGGTTACGAGACCGGCGGAACCGTACCAGGATGTAGGTGAAGAAGATCCCCCAGCCAATGAACAACGCAAACATCAACCAGTGAACAAGACCGATCATATTGTCGATCTGTGCACCGTGGGCTGAACCATCAAGCGGTAGTCCGAGCAATTCCTGCATTTGAGAGCATGCCTCCTTAGTTCAAACGGTTTGAAAACATCCCATTGATCATTGTCGCGCGGCGGCGAAGGTATACAACAAATGAAACCACGCCGGCCAGAACTCCACCTGTAATTCCCAACAAACTGATGATGGCCATATTCATTGCTTCGGTCGTTGCTGAGTCGGGGGCTCCATAACATGTTGGACACGCCATACCCGTGGAAGAAGAACATGCAACAACGGCAAGCACAACCAGAGCGATACTTGCTTTCATAGATAGCTCACGTGCCGCAGTTTCTTGAGAAAACGAATTCCATACCATATCAGGAAGACTCCGCTAAGTACGGAAAGCAGGCCCATAACAAGTTGCACGGTATTTCCCTCCGCCGCAAACATTCCCATCCCCCACACGCCAAACCCGAAGCAGAGGAGAATCGAAGCAGAAATGAAGAAAACGTGAAACGTCTTGAGTGACATAATGAAACCTACAGTTTATCAGAGTAATGGAAGACCGGCACCAGCATTAACACCACGAAGAACACCACGGTGAGGATCAGTGTGGCATAAATCATTCGACGTTCGGAAATCAAGTGCATGAAATAACAGGCGACGAGCGTTGCCTTGACGGTCGCAACAACAAGAGCAACGGCAATCGCCGCACCAACACTGAGATGCAGGTAGGAAATGGCCACCGTAACTATGGTCAGTACCATCAATGCGGAAAAGACTCCGACATAAATCCTGACCTGCTTCTTGATATCGCCAGCGTGTGATGAATCCATTGTCCGCTCCTAGAGTAGATAAAGAACTGGGAAAAGGAATATCCAAACGAGGTCAACAAAGTGCCAGTATAATCCGGCAACCTCGATGCGATTGGTGAATCGTACCGGATCGGTCTCCCACATTTTGCTGCCGGGACCGAGCAGGTATCCGTTGAGAATAATCCCGCCGATCACATGAAGTCCATGCAAACCGGTGAGGGTAAAGTAGATTGCAAGAAATGTATTCTCGCTTGGATAGAGATGGTGTTCGAATTTTGCTCCGTATTCAAACCCTTTGATGATCAGGAAGATAAAACCGGCAAGTACAGTCAGTCCCATGTACCGTTTATACTTCTTGAAGTCCTTCATCATCAACGAGGCCCATGACATCACCATAGTCACGCTGGACGAGATGAGCACCACGGTGTTAAGCGTTGCAAGCGGAATATTCAGAATGCTATAGCCATGTGGCCAGGTCTCAGCGCTGACTCGCAAGAGGATATACGAGGAGAAGAGCGCACCAAAGAGCATAACCTCTGAGGCAAGAAACAACCAGACGCCGAGTTTTGCATTGTATAGACCGGAATCAGGTCGGGCAGTGGACGTATATGGAATGTTCATCGCCCACCCTCCGACTGCTGGTTTTGAGGAGTGAAATCTTTCGAAGCACCCGGCAAACTGTAATCATACGGTCCGCGGTACACATGTGGCGCCGTTTCAAAATTGCCATGGGCAAGCGGCGGAGATGTTGTTGCAGACCAGTCAAGGGTTGTTGCTTCCCAGTGGTTTGCAGCAACCTTCTCCCCTTTCTTCATACTCCAGAAGAAATTGATGATAAATGGGATCTGCGCCAGGCCAAGCAGCCACGCGGATACAGACATAAACTCGTTCCATTGCAGGACACCTTGCGCATGCGCATATTGCTGGCCGCCATCGTATAAGCGTCGCGACACACCGGCAAGGCCCTGAATAAACATCGGCATGAACACGCAGTTGAGGAACACAAACGACCCCCAGAAATGGAGTTTACCGAGCCCATCGTTCATCTTCCTTCCTGTCGCCTTGGGGAACCAGTAGTATATGCCTGCAAAGAGTGCGAGCAACGTTCCGGGGGCAACAACGTAGTGGAAATGACCGATCACATAGTACGTGTCATGCAACGCAATGTCGGTGGCATTGAATCCGAGAGGAAGACCGGTGAGTCCCCCGATGCCGAACATCGGCAGGAATGCAAGCGCAAAGAGCATCGGTGTTGTAAAACGAATTGAGCCCCCCCATAACGAGAGAACCAACGCTGTAAGAATAACAACCGACGGGATGGAAATAATCATTGTCGTCGTTTGGAAGAACGTACTGATCACCGTTCCCATTCCTGTGAGGAACATGTGGTGCGCCCAGACAATGAATGACATGAAGCCGAGGAAAATGACGGCATACACAAGGGATTTGTATCCCCAGAGTGGCTTGCGTGTATTGTTCGCGATGACTTCACCAACTATTCCCATTGCCGGCAAGATCAAGACATACACCTCCGGGTGTGCAAGAAACCAGAACAGATGTTGCCATAAGAGCGGGCTTCCTCCGCCACTCACGTCCAGGGGAACACCGCTGACCACCAGGCCACTGGGCATGAAGAAACTTGTTCCCGCAAGCCTGTCCATGAGCTGAAGAACGCCGGCGGCCTCAAGCGGAGGAAATGCAAGTAACAATAAAAATGATGTCACCAGCTGTGCCCATACAAAAAAGGGGAGCCGCATGTATGTCAATCCTTCAGCGCGGAGCTGGACAATAGTGACAATGAAATTCACCGATCCCAGCAACGATGATGTAATCAGGAATACCATGCCGAACAGCCAGAACGTTTGGCCGGTTGTTGCAATGACCGAAAGAGGGGCATAGGATGTCCAGCCGGAATTTGCTGCCCCACCGGGAAGGAAAAAACTGATGAGCATAACAACACCGCCAACAAAGTAAATCCAATAACTCATCATATTGAGCTTTGGAAATGCCATGTCCGGTGCTCCAATTTGCAACGGCATCACATAGTTTCCGAACGCACCGACAGCAAGCGGGACGACGCCCAGGAACACCATGATGGTACCATGCATTGCCCCCAGCTGGTTGTAGAACTCGGGCAACATGATACCTTCCGGCATCCGTTCGGCACCAAGGATATCCGCCAACCACTTCATCGGAAGTGCCTCTCCGGGATACGCAAGCTGCCAGCGCATCAACATCATCAAGGTGAATCCGAAGAAGAGGAAGAGGAGCGCGGTGATACCATACTGAATGCCAATGACTTTGTGGTCGGTGGAGAAAACGTACTTCCTCCAGAAGCTTGCTTCATGGTGGTCCCCGTCATGATGGGCTTCGTGCACCGCATGGCCTGCCATTGATTTCGAGTCGCTATGCGCCAAGGGAAGGGTACTCCTTTTGAGTGGTTGTGGTTACTTTGCCGCGTATTTGAAATCTGCCGTGACAGCACCCGTCGCCGCAACCTTCACCTTCATCGTCTGCGCCCCGTACTTTTCGTGCCATGCTTCAATTGTGTAGTCGCCCGCAGGAAGTTTCTTGAGTGAGAACGAACCGTCATCGGATGTTACTGCAAAGAATGGATGTGCGAACACACCGATGTGTGCGTTCATCCACGTGTGAACCTCACACTTCACTTTGAACGTCTCGGGCTTGTCAAATTTCTTCGTCAATATCATCCCCTTTTTGGGTTGGGCGACATTGAACGACGGGTTATCTTTCGAAAGCGAATGGACATTGTGCAGGGTTGGATCACTGTTCTTGACAACAAGTTCCTGGCCTGTTTGGATACCGAGAACATGCGGCGTGTACACGCAACCAACCTGATCGAATTCGACTTTCTTGGTAGGTGCATCGAACTTCTTGCTGCCGAGGCCATCTTTGACATAGACCAGGACATTCTTCAGTGTGCCGTTGGCATTGACCACCACTTCCTCACTCACCACGGCCTCTTTGTGTGCCTTCATGCACACAGGGTCGGCATTCATTTTCACACGCTGTGCCTTTGGGGCGGCCCCATCAAAACTCACTTTTCCGGAAACGTCGCCTGCCAACGCACACAAAGTCGCTCCGAGAGTCAATGCAACGATACCGTACATGATCCGCTTTGCCATTACTACTCCTCCAATGAAATGTTGTTATGAAAAATCGCTGAAGCTATTCACTATCGTGATCCGAGAACCGGACGTGCCGGCTCGCCAATACTGATAAGATGGTCTCTGATTGCCTGCATTTGTTTCCGTGCGTCACCATTCAACACATCCGGTAACGGTGATTGGCCATCAGGAAAATACGTCGGCATGCGGGTCCCTTCCTGGATCTTCCCCGGATCAGCAAGCCACTCCACAATCCATTCCGGCTTGAGCCGGTCACGCGCTTTGGTCAGGTTAGGTGCCAAATCAGCTGTCGACACTTCGCCTGATTTGGCTACTGAAGTATTTGAAGGATGGCACTTGGCGCATTGGAAGTCGGTAAAAATCTCACGGCCAACAGGGAGAAGAACCGGATCCGGCCGATAGCTCTTGTAGTCCCGCAATTCCAACTCCTGGTGGCTGAGCCCAAGAAAATATTTCGTCAATTTCGAGATCTCATCATCGGAAAATTGAAACGTCGGCATCCGTGTTGGAATCCATGGACGGATGGAATTGGGTTGTCCCGTTTGTGACGGGTTTTGCAGGAATGCGTGCAGCCATGGTTCCTGGACTTTTGCACCCTCGCCTGTGATGATTGGCGGAAGGAACGCCGCTTCTTCGAGAACCGCACCCAGATACGCGCCCTCTTTTTCAAGCTGATGACACTGCTGACAGTTGTATGCTATTGTAACTCGCCTGCCGGCTTCAATGTTCTGTTGTTTGCGGTCAAAAGCTTGAACATATTTCCTGTCGGGCTCGTCCTTGGTCTGCGAAAGAAGGAACATTCGAAGCAGTGCAATCTCTTTTTCGTTGAAGGCGAACACCGGCATCTTTTGCTCAATGCGGTCGGTTTGAAATATCCGGGAATCCTTCAATTTATTTTCAACCCAACCGGCCCACGTGTGCTCCACACGGGTATCGCCAAAATCCATCTCCTCTACTTTTTTCCGCCCAAAATTGGAAAGCGAGACGCTGACCCGTCCTTCCTTTTCCATTCCCTGGATGGTATGGCAACCGTTACAGCCATACTCACGGATCAGTTTTTCCCCCTGTGCGATGGCAGTTGGAGAACTCAAGTCGAGCGCCTTCATCTTGAACATTCG
>CAZIHJ010000095.1:7272-11757 GCA_964538485.1 uncultured Chitinophagales bacterium
GTGGCGTACACATCAATCCCCTTGAGCAGGGGGTTCTCCCAATGATGGTCATCCTCACCATGCGCAAAACCAGTGGTCAACGCCGCGCCCTGTCCTCTGTGACATGGAGTGCATCCGTAGATTTCGGGATTGTGAATGCTTAACAATTCAGGAAGCGGGTGTTTCTTGAATTGTTTCGGAACTTCGTCCTCCATGACGTCCTCACGCCAGCCGAGGTGGCATGACTGACAACGATCAATGCGTGCTTTGGGATCGTTGAACGGATTCCTGTCATAGTCAAGCATCATCACCTGCTTGATCTCAATTGGCGCGTCAGCCACGCGATCGAGTTTCGTTTGCCACTTGTCCACATTCTTGCGGAGTTCTTCAATTTGATTTTGCACTGTCTTGACATTCAGTCGGTACTCGGAGAGAATGGTTAGCAGCGAATCACGCTGTCCTTCCAGGACCGTGATAGCGGCCTGGTGTTGCGCCATCTGTGACTCATTGTCCTTCAGTTTCTCTTTCTCGCCAAGGTCCTCGCCCCCATCCTTCACTGACTTCTTGTAGAAGTAATACGCTTCATCTCCCCGGCTTTTTGCAAACTGATACTCACGGCGCTCCTCCACGAGAGATTCCAGCACTTCATTGTAACGCTGATGTGTTTCCACATACCGCGTACCCTTCATCGAATCCTGGGCTGCTTGAAGAGCTGCACTGTATTCGAGGAAGGTGGAGGAATCGAAATCTGCGATGGCTTGATCAACGCGTTCCTGAACACGTGAGGCCAGGAGCTTGTAATACTCACGCTGTTCATCCTTCCATGGCCTGCGGGTTCCGACTTCATCGATCACGGCCCACATGGTACCAAGGAACAGTATCCCGGAAAATACAAGATAGTAGACACTATAATTTCTGGACTCTATGGGTATCTGTGCACGCTTTTCAAACACGAGCGAACTCCTGTGTGGCGGGGGTACTGTCCTTGTCGCTGAACATTATATGTTAAACCATGGCGTTACAAGAATATACTTGATATTGAGTGCGAGGCGAAGAATGACCTTTACCGGAACACTCATCATAGTGAGAAAGAGAAATGCCGTGATGCTGTATCTGAGCAGCCCCAACTTCTTCATGAAATCGGTATTCCTCTTCCAGAGATAATATGCCGCGCCAATCCCATACCACAAAATAATGGTGAGTGAGCCGATAGCCATTGCCAGGGGGTTCAACGAATCATCGATCAAGCGTGTCGGTACGTTGAAAAAGAGTTCTGTAAAATCAATGTTCGTGAGTGCCACTACGCGATGAGTATCCCAATATTCCCACGGGAAAAACAAATTCCATCCCGGGCCACGGAAGAATGTTCCGAGGACGATAAGAGCCACCCACAACACAAGAAAGCCGAAGCAAAATGTGAGAATGGCAAAAGCGCGTTCTTTGTACGTGTAGTATCCGTTCCCTTTCGGGTTGATATCAATGTAGGGTATTGCGCAAAGTCCCACGATGATGAGCGTTGGCAATACGACCCCTGCAATCCAGGGATCGAAATAGACAAGAATCTCCTGGAGACCGAGAAAGTACCAGGGCGCCTTCGAAGGATTTGGAGTGAGGGCGGGATTTGCAGGTTCTTCCAATGGAGCATCAAGAGTAATCGACCAGATTGTCAGGATTGCCATCACCAAAAGGGCGGCGAGAAATTCCACCTTCACAAGATAGGGCCACACCTGGACTTTGTCCGCCAGTTTTGCTTCCTCCGGTGAACCAAGGGCATCGTTCTTCAACCCTTTTCTGATCGAGAACCAGGTGTAAAAAACCGTTAAACCCAACATCAAGACGATGGGGATATTATCGGGTTTGGTAACAATCTTAAGCAGGTATTCCATGTGCTCTCATCTCGTTGATGAACACAATCTAGAATTTCTTGGCGCCGACGTCCGGACCGGAGATACCGCCGTCCTTCCGGATACGCCAGAAATGAACAATCATAAGGACTGCACCCACCAACGGCAGGAAGATGCAATGGAGAACATAAAATCTCAGCAGCGTTGGCGGGCCGACCTGCGTTCCACCCAACAGAACAAATCGAACGTCGTTGTCGATACGCATGCCGAGTTCAGGACCGAATGGACCTTCATGCCCGAGCAGCGGTGTGGCGCGCGCCATGTTCGTGCCGACAGTAACGGCCCAGATGGCGAGCTGATCCCAGGGTAACAGGTAGCCCGTGAAGCTCAAGAACAATGTCAGCGTTAGAAGTATTACCCCTATCACCCAATTAAACTGACGCGGAGCCTTATATGAACCTGTCAGAAAAACCCGGAACATATGGAGCATGACAGTGATAACCATCGCGTGTGCCGCCCATCGGTGCATATTGCGCATCAAGGGGCCAAACGCGACATCGTTCATCAAATACTTCATATCGTCATAAGCGTATTCGGCTGCGGGACGATAATAAAACATCAGGATGACGCCCGTAACGGTAAGGACGATGAACAGAAGGAATGTAATACCACCCATACCCCAGGTAAAGCCGATGTTCGTGGCATGGCGACTGATGCGCACAGGATGTAAGTGCAGGAACACATTGTCGACAATCTGTAACGCACGGTTGCGTTGCGTGTCCTGGTAGTTATGACGGAAAATGGATTTGTAGACTTCCGTCTTCTCCATTTTCTGTTTGAGTTGATCCAGTATACCAAGCATAGAATTCCCGGTTCTAACGGTGAAGCGGAACTATCCGAATTTCAGAAATGCGTCGGGCTTCGACCATTCCTGTTTTTCATATAAGAATTTGATGTTGCGGTCAACGAGGATCTGACCATCGTCGGCAAGTGCAATTTTTAGTCGTTCAAGGGGCCGTGGTGTCGGGCCTTCGAAATTCACGCCGTCTTTGTGATACCCGCTGCCGTGGCATGGACATTTGAACTTCGCTTCTGAAGGCGCCCACCGTGGTGTGCAACCGAGGTGCGTACAAATTGCAGAGAGTGCATAAAACCCATCTTGTTCGCGAACGATCCACACACGAAACTCGTCTTTATATTTTTCGTTCACTTCTCCAACGATGTATTCTTCGGGAAAGCCAGCTTTGAATGCGGACGGTGCCTCATACAGAACGCGCGGGACCATCAAGCGAATGGCACCGACGGTTGCCGTGACAAGGAAGCTGAGGAACGCGAGCCATCCCGCAACATTCAGAAAATTCTTCCGGCTCATTCTCCAGATACCCTGATCGTTTTCGGGCGGTTTGTCCTGTCTCGGTTTCCGGACTTCAGCCAGTCGTGTCGGAGAAGCTGCTGCAGGTGCCGGTCTTGGGACGGTTGCCGGTGGTGGCGTTGCTGGAACTGAAGCCGCGGCTGAGGCGACTGGGGCAGACAACACTGCGGGTTTGGCTGGAGGCGTTGGTCGAGGAGCCGCAGCAGGAGCAGGGGCCTTTGCTGCGCCACCCACAGGACGCGATGATTTCAACGGCGGCAGAGCCGGGCGCGCTCCTGCGGGTTTCGGTGGAATCTTCACGGCTTCGTCGCCGGGTTTCTCTATGTCGTCATTCGCCATTATCTGATTTCATCCATTGAAAGAACATACATTACCGGACACCGGTGAATCTGAAAACGAGAATGATAACTGATGAAGGAGCGTAGAGGTACGAACTATTCCTGAAGGACGGAAAGAAGAGAATACTCTTAGCAACATGTAAATCCAAAGAACCCTTTGTGTGGCAGAACTTGACCAGTATGCGTGGCAAAAAAGATACAAAACGAGGCTCGCAAAGTCAACAACTGCGGTGAAAAGCGACCATGGTGTCGGTAATTCGTAAATGTGGTGAGGAAGGATTAATGACATATGGATTGATGGACAGTCGTCAGCCGTCGCTAATTGTTTGTTGTTTGTTGGTAATTGTTTATATTTTTCCGGGCTGTTGCAAAACTCGACACATAGGCAACCCGCCAAAGAACTCTTTCCACGCAACAACATTCAGCCGATAGCGAACCCCATGGATTGGATCGATTTTCGTCAGCTTCCTCCTTCTGCAGGAGGTTTCTCAGAACTGTTCTATGACTTTGTGTATGATTATGATGATGTGAAGCAGTTCTTCCCCGGCAATTTCAGGGAGACTGCGGCCTTCGACAGTGTGGTAAAGGCGATCGACGCAAAAGGACATGATCGGGCGATGCTCGTCACTGTCCTTAATGAGCAGAACAAGTCGTTCGGATGCGGTGAGCAGACCTTCGCCAATATCGCATTGCTGTCAAAGGCCACCACGTACGCTGTCGTTACCGGTCAGCAGGTCGGAATCCTTGGCGGACCGATGTACACTGTGCTCAAGACCGTTACTGCCATCAAGCTGGCTGAACGTTTGAAGTCGAAATTCCCTCACCTGGATTTTGTACCGGTCTTTTGGATTGAAGGTGAGGATCACGACTTCGCCGAGATGAACAACGTTCATCTCCTCGACGGTGAAACGAAGCCAGTGAAGATCGAATACCTTCCCGGCGGTGAGATGCC
>CAZIHJ010000096.1:0-11484 GCA_964538485.1 uncultured Chitinophagales bacterium
GTATACGAAAGCCTCGGAGAGATCTGGTATTCCAAATCCGTGGACGGAGTGAGTTGGTCCGCCGAGTATCGGGTAAGTGATGGAACGGGTCGAAACGTGAATCCATCTATGTCCATCTCACGTGAGAACGACCAAACTTATGTGCGAATAGTGTGGGCAAACTCTTCGGGGACAGGTACTGTGCTGTATCGTGAGTGGACAAGTGTCCCCCCTGGGCCTGGCGAAAGTTGGGGAGCAATTGAAACGGTACCCGTCACATCTCCGTCGGGCCACGCGCCGCAAACATGGACGCCTGTTGTTGGCCCCAACGGATGGGTCGTGTTCAATCGGTACTTCAATGGTGGAGCCAACGGCAGTGTCAGGGTTTTTCATCGGGACTATTCCGGTGTGTGGCGACAAACAACTATGCCCGCAACAACACAACTTGCCAAGTTTCCATCAATCATTTCTGATGCATCAAACTGCTGGGTTGTGTGTGAGGAGTCTGGAGTTATCAAGTACAACAAAGTGCAAAGAAACGGAGAGAGCTTTACCTGGGGCTCAACAACGGATATCAGTACAGGTTCCGGCCGAACTGCGAACGGCTCACCAAGCATAGCATGGGCTGACCAGAACGAAGGTGCCTTCTACGCGGCATGGCATGGCTGGCACACAGCAAGCAATCAGAATGAAATTGTTGTCAGGAGACATGCCGGTTCGTGGAGTTCAGAATTCAAAACATTTGGCTCCTGCACGCCACCTCTGAGTTTCTTCAATCCCGTCATACGAGGGCTGGGAAGCGACAACCAATACGGCCTGGACAATATGCTGGTCACCTGGAGGGCGGCCGACAACGCACTGCACACGGCTCGTTATCTCGGTCTGCCACAAACATGGATCGTCAACCAGCTCGGAGTTACTGCTGCGCAAGCGGCAACATTGGCCGGAAACACAGATGGTGTCATGGGAAGAATTGCTTACGTGTCAAGTTCCTCGTTGCCATACACCATCAACTTTCTCGAGGTATCTCCGCCGCCCGCACAGGTCTTTGGTCCCGGATGGAATATGGCTGGCATCTCGCTTCTCGTTCCGAATTACTCCAAAGCGGCTGTTTACCCTACCGCTATTTCTCAGGCCTATAAGTATGTGAATGGTTCGTACGTCGCTACAGATCCACTGAGCAACAACTACGGTTGGTGGATCAAGTTTGGATCAACTCAACCAGCGATGGGTTATACCGGTACTCGAATAGACTCGATGGCGATGCCGGTCTCATCCGGCTGGAATATCATCAGCTCAATCTCCGCCCCTGTTGATACTTCCACAGTAACTTCAACACCTCCCGGGATTCGAGCATCCAAATTCTTCAAGTACCAAAATGGTTATGTCCTTACGGATAAACTGCATCCCGGACTTGGTTATTGGGTGAAATCCAATCAGACGGGTTACCTGCATTTGAAAAATGCTGCAACATGCCCGTCAAGCGGCGGCTCCGGGTCGCCACCACCGAAAGATAAATTCATCATTACAGATGCGGAGGGGAATCAGCAGGAACTCTATGTGGAAAACACCGAAGTGGTGGAGGGAACAGGGGACGTTGAGATGCCGCCTGCATTCAGTGAGGCAGGTTTCGATGTGCGATGGGGCTCAGGTGACATAGCCCTGGCCGTTGATCCAGATAATGGACCGATTGAATTACCTATTGACGTGAACCAGGCAGCGTTCCCCATCATATTGACTTGGGAACTGGATCCGGAAAACGAGCTTGACTATGTGCTCATTCCACCTGATGGTGGAGGCCTTGGCAAAGCAGCAACGATTTCAGCGAGAGGTCAGTTGAGAGTCGCAAATTCAGTGGAGCGCATACACTTGCGCGGAAAGGGTCGCCACCATACTTGGCCGCTGTCGTTTCCAACAGAATATGTACTCGAACCGAACTACCCGAATCCCTTCAATCCAAGCACTCAAATGCGTTACGGATTGATGCAGGACGGGTTCGTGTCACTGGGTATTTTCGATGTGCTTGGCAGAGAGGTGAGATCATTGATGCACGACAATCAATCCGCGGGATATCATCTCGCAACCTGGGATGGAACGAACGCCTCCGGTACAAGACTCTCCAGCGGCCTCTACTTTGCACGTCTCACGGTAACCAATCCGCTAGGACAAGTAGTCTACACCAACACAAATAAACTGGTGATGACGAAGTAGACGTTCAATTCATGTAGGTCGGATCGCCGATCCGACCTACAATGTATCCCTATACTTCAAAGATGTCCTCAATCCTCTTCCCGAAGAGTTTGGCAATCTTGAAAGCAAGCGGTAAACTCGGGTCGTACTTCTCTGTCTCAATGGCATTAACGGTTTGCCGGGATACGCCGAGCCGCTCTGCAAGGTCGCCTTGTGACAAGTCCTTTGCGTTGCGCAATTCCCTCACCTGGTTTTTCACTGGTATCGCCTCTTTGCAAGTGCAAGTCCGCCAAAGTACAGCGCAGGCAACATTGCCCAGACATGCCGATAGCTCCAGTCGTCCGGCGACAGATCGATTGCGAGTTCCAACAGGCCGAGCGTGAGAAGCAATATCATAGCAAGCGGAAAGGCGAATGCCAGCGCTTCAAGTTGTATGCGCCTTTCCAGTTCGTCCAATTCCCGGATTCCCCGCGCAAAGCCCAGAAGCATGAACACGAACGGAATAACGGGGAGCAGGGCGAGCGCCACACGCACCCCCGTGCTCAAATCGGACATCTCCAGTCCACCCCGCGCAACGAAATAGGCAACCACAAACCCGATCGCCGATACCAACGGCCACTTGGCCGGTTTGATTATTTCTTCCATGAGACCCTCCTGTTGAATGTAAAGCATACTTGACATGACCAATATACAACGCCAAAAGACGGTTGTCAAGCATCCTTTACATTTATTTTAAGAATATTTTTCCCGGATTTGGGAGTGGGAGGAGGGAATTAGCGGCCTGAAAAAGAAACGGGCCGCCAGTTTCCGGCGACCCGTGAGATTAATGCTATGATATCACTTCGTGCCTCGCTGTCATCTTGAGCGTAGTCGAAAGATGATCAGAGTTCGAGTGAAACTCTACTTCCCCGCGGCCCGCATTGCAAGCTGGCGGTCGAGGTAGAGCAGTGTGCTCTTGTTGTCGCCGACCATCTTCAGTTGCTCCACAATAGCGCCTGCAGATTTCTCTTCTTCGACCTGCTCGGTGATGAACCACTGCAATTCAATCTGCGCCGCATAGTCGTTCTCTTTTTGTGTCAACGCATAGAGCTTGTTGATCATACCGGTAACTTCGCGTTCGTGGTCAAGGGCCTGCTGAAACACATCCAGCGGCGATTTGAATTTCGCTCCCGGCTCTGGGATTCCGTGCAGTGTCACTTTTCCCTCACGGTCATGAACGTAATCAAAAAGCCGAAGCGCGTGTGCGACCTCTTCTGAATACTGGAGCCGCATCCAATGCGCGCACCCGGGAAGATTCATTGCCTGGAAATAGGACGACATCGAGAGATAAAGATATGCGGAGTAAAACTCCTTGCTGATCTGATCATTGAATGCATTCTGAATTGTCTTGCTGAGCATAGCGGACTCCCTAAAGATGGTTGTGGATGAACAAAAATTTGAGTTTGCAGTTGCGATGCTTTCACTTTACTTCTGTAAGTGAACGGGATTCGGCATAGAGGGTTTCCGGTGCGAAGTCCTGTTCTTGTGGCCATTGTACTGTGCCGAAGGCGACCCGTGCCTGCTTGAAGTAAGCAGTATCGCGCAGTTCAGTGAAGATCCCTTTGTCTAGATATGGAGATGTATCGAATATTCTCTCTTCCCCATTGGAGAATCGGAGAATGAGTGTAAGATCATCACAAGCGGTTACACTGAGGACCTTGATCATGAGACTCCCTCGACAAGTCTAACACAATGAATCAAATGTAATTTATCCACTGTCTAAGCGAAATGCAAGCCGGGTAGTGTCTCAGTTTCAAATCTCCGTCAGGTTGAGCGTAGTCGAAACCTGAAACGCGCCTGCTTACTTCACCCTTCGACTCCGCTCAGGGTGACGATTTTGCATGCGTAGAGTCAAAGTGAGACACCACCCAAGCCGTTTGCTTCTTATCCCCGCCGTCTCTACATTGCTCCTGCGTTGAACCAGCAACCCTATCTTCAACCCCAATCGTATTGATCTTCCATGCACGACATTACACTTCTCCGTGATATTGGCCTCGGCATTATCTTCGCCGTGGTTGCAGCGCATGTTGCGCGTGTATTCCGGCAGCCGCTGATACTCGGCTATATTGTCGGAGGGATACTCCTCAGCGGCCAGCTCGGCTTCGGCCTCGTTACGGATGAAGCGAGTATCGAGCTGATCTCGGAGATCGGACTGATTCTCTTGTTGTTCATTATCGGACTGGAGATCAACCTGCGCGAGCTGGTCCGGCTCGGGCGATCGATGCTCATCCTCGGCATCAGCCAGTTTCTCGTCAATGCTGGAATCGGCGTTCTGTTCTTCATGCTGCTCGGCTTTCATCTGGGGGGTGGTAGGTTTGAGTTGTTGTATCTCGCCATTGTGATGTCCCTCAGCTCAACGCTCATCGTCGTTAAACTGCTGCGCGATAAGTTTGAACTCAAAACAGTCTCCGGTCGGCTCACACTCGGTATCCTGATCTTTCAGGATATCTGGGCCATTTTGTTCATGGCGTTACAACCCAACCTGACCGATCCCGGGCTTCTCAGCATTCTGCGATCGGTAGGAGGGGGAGTGCTTCTCGTCGCTGTTTCGTTTGGAGCGAGTCGTTATGTGCTCAGCCATCTCTTCGAAGCATCAGCGAGGAGACCCGAGCTGGTGTTGTTATCATCGGTGGCATGGTGTTTTGTTGTTGCGGGCTTTGCGGAGTTCCTCGGCCTCTCGCGCGAGATGGGAGCCCTTATTGCCGGGATGAGTATCGCCGTCTTTCCGTACGGCGCTGATGTCATCTCAAAGATCACGGGTGTGCGGGATTTCTTTGTCACTCTGTTCTTCGTTGCGCTCGGGATGAAAGTACCGCTTCCGACAGTAAGTGTGCTCGGCCAATCAGCGCTGATTGTGTTGTTTGTGCTGGCCAGCCGATTCATTGCAGTGGTGCCGGCGGTGTATGCGCTCCGTGACGGGCTCCGGGTCGGGATTATCACGGCGCTCAACCTTGCCCAGATCAGCGAATTCTCGCTTGTCATCCTTGCCCTCGGCGTCGGTTATGGACATGTCGGGGAAAGTCTGTCATCACTCGTGCTCACTTCCATGATCATCACGTCGCTTATTTCCACATATATCATTCAGTACAATGGCAGCATTGCGCGTCTCATTGTCAATCTGCTCACAAAGATCGGTGTTCGCGAAAACATGGTAATACGGGCAGGCGATGTGCCGCATATTCATGATCGCGAGATTATTCTACTCGGGCATTTCAGGATTGCGCAAGCGGTTCTCGATCTGGTGGAACAGCGCGCACCTGAGCTCAAAGACCGCATCACCCTCGTTGACTATCATGCGCAACGGGGAAAAACGGTTCTCGAACGTGGATTCCATTGGGAGTATGGCGATCTTGCCCACCCTGATTCGCTGGAACACGTCGGCATTGAAAATGCGCGCATCGTGATTGTGACCATTTCGGATACATTCCTCAAGGGCATAGATACGCGGAGACTGCTTGCCAATATTAAACGTCTGGCGCCAAATGCTCGTGTAGTCATGACAGGAGAGGAGAAGACGGATCTCGAAGAACTGACCCGGGGAGGTGCTGACGAGGTGCTGATTCCAGGCGAGATTACAGGTGAGAGGATTCTTGAGTTACTTCTTGAACTGGATAACGAAGAGGACGAAAAACAGAACGATGACCACATACACTGAATCAGCCGGACGGGTATTCTGCAATACCCGCCCGACACGCATTACTCATCTTGGCTTGCCTCTCGCGTCCGTCCTGCTTTTTTTACCGCATCTTTAAGAAGAAATTCCATCTGTGCATTCGCGCTGCGTAACTCGTCAGCAGCCCACTTTTCCAGAGCCGCAAATAAATCGGCATCCAGTCGCAACAGGAATTTCTTCTTCCCGCTCATTGATAGAGAGTTCCTGTGTTGATGACCGGCTGTGCCTCGTGATCAGAGACCAGTGCAACCATCAGGTTATTCACCATGGTTGCTTTCTTTTCTTCATCAAGGTTGATAATGTTGTGATCGCTCAACATCTTGAGTGCGCTTTCCACCATTCCAACCGCGCCTTCGACAATCTTCTGCCGGGCGGCGACAATCGCCTGTGCCTGCTGCCGTCGTAACATTGCCTGGGCAATTTCCTGCGCATACGCAAGGTGCGTGATGCGCGATTCGATTACCACAACCCCGGCGATCTCCAATCTTGACTGCAGCTGTTTTTGCAGATTCTCGGCGATCTCCTGGGGATTACCACGCAGAGAGGAACGCTCTTCGTCCTGGGCATCATATGGATACTCCGACGCCATCGCACGGATGGCTGTTTCGCTCTGAATGGCAACGAACTCCTCGAAGTTCTGCACATCGAACAACGCCCTCGCAGACTCAGCCACACGCCACACTACCACCGCGGCTATCTCAATGGGATTGCCGTGCAGATCGTTTACCTTGATCCGCTCACTATTGAAGTTTCGAATACGCAGCGAGATATGCTTCTTTGTGGCAAAGGGGTTCGCCCACCAGAAACCCGCCTCGCGCATCGAACCGATGTACTTTCCGAAAAGGACGAGCACACGTGCTTCGTTTGGTTGCACAACGAGAAAACCTGACATCGAAATGACCACAGCGGCGAAAAGTGGAATAATCAACCAGAGATATCCGGGTTCTTCAGTCCGGATCATGCCAAGAAGAAATAAAAGTATCATCCCGATCAAGGCAATCACGACGAGTACAGCGACGTACCCATTCACTTTCCTGACGTTTGATTCAACTACGGTGTGCATAAGTCCCTCCCATAATATGATATGAATATGATATCATATAAATATCATAGAGTCAAGTCCCACCAGTGAATTTCTTGTGTATGATTCCCATAAAAAGTAGATATTGCTGTCAATGACGGGAAACTGCATTGAAACGACCACGAAAAATCTACATCACCGGCGCTACGGGGTACATTGGCCAGGGTCTCGCTCCGCTCTTGATTACAAGGGGACACGAAGTGAAAGCTCTGGTGAGAAAAGGCTCCGAGCATAAAGTGCCGAGAGGATGTTCTGTCATTGTCGGGGACGCATTGGATCGCACAACCTTTGCAGATAGTGTTTACCCGGCGGATACACTCATTCACATGGTCGGTGTTGCACATCCGGGTCCGTCGAAAGCCAGTCAGTTTCGAGAAATAGATCTGGTCTCTGTACGCGAGTCGGTGATTGCCGCCAAAGAGGCGGGAGTTTCACATTTCATCTATCTCAGTGTCAGTCAGCCGTCAAACTTCATGCGTGCGTACGTGGATGTCCGGGCAGAAGGAGAACGGTTGATCGGGGAAAGTGGAATGAACGGAACGTTTGTAAGGCCGTGGTATGTCCTCGGGCCGGGACATCGGTGGCCCTATCTGCTTCTTCCGGCGTACTGGTTGATGGAGAGAATACCGGCGACGCGAGAGAAGGCAACTCATTACGGCCTGGTAACACTCCAACAGATGTTAGACACTGTGATCCATGCCGTTGAAAATCCGCCCTCGGGAACGAGAATCGTGGATGTGAAAGGAATACGTTCGTCGTCTCCTCCTCAGAAATGATCATTCAACTTCCCGGGAGAGCAAGACACTGTACGCTTGAAACTTCCCAATTGAATCGCTACCATAGGCACACACAAACACATTGTGTTTCTTCCTCGTAACAGGTTTGGGTCAAGGTATGTCCGTGGTTTCGTTTGTTTTAGATGGCCGGTTGGTGAATATTGATTTCGTCGATTCACCCTACCGGCCAACGACGACGGTCTTGAACTATCTCCGCAGTCTTCCCGATCACAAAGGAGTGAAGGAAGGCTGTGCAGAAGGGGACTGCGGCGCTTGTACTGTGGTGGTGGGTGAAGTCGGTTCAGACAATCGCATCCACTACAAGTCGATCGATTCCTGTCTTGTCTTTCTTCCAATGGTAAACGGTAAACATCTCGTCACAGTGGAGAATCTTTCCTCAGGTGACGGCGCACTGCATCCCGTACAACAAGCAATGGTGGAAACGGGCGGAAGTCAGTGCGGATTTTGCACACCCGGTATCATCATGTCGCTCTTCTCGCTCTATAAGAACTCCAACCATCCCGATCGGGCCGAGATCGACGAGGCGCTGACCGGCAACCTATGTCGGTGTACCGGCTACAAGCCCATCGTGGAAGCTGCGGCGAAATCCTGTGTGCGCAGCGGCGTTGATCATCTGAATGAACAGGAGGACCACGTTGCCGAAATGCTGACATTGATTCCAGCAACGTCATTCCAATGGAAGACCACGCAGCAGGAATATTTCCAGCCGGTCACGTTGAGTGAGGCGCTTGCATTCAAACAGCAGCATGCGGACGCAGTTGTCATTACCGGTGCAACCGATGTTGCTCTGCGCGTAACGAAGCGTCACGAGCTGTTGAAGACGGTACTTGATCTCTCTGCGCTTGATGAATTGAGATACCATGCCGATGACACTCAAGCCATGACACTCGGTGCAGGACTGACATTGACCGAAGTTTCCGATAAGGTTCGTGAACCGTTTCCGGCACTGCATTCCATGCTCGCGGTCTTTGGCTCACAGCAGATCCGCAATCTTGCAACACTGGGGGGCAACCTCGGCACTTCGTCGCCGATTGGTGACACGCTTCCCGTGTTGATGGCCTACAATGCGAGGGTGGTGCTCGCCAATACCTCAGGTAACCGCGAAGTTCCCGTCAACGATTTCTTCAAAGGATACCGGCAGACCGAACGTCGTGCCGATGAGTTGATCACAGGAGTTGTTATTCCCAAACTTCCACCCAATACGCTTGTCAGATCATACAAAGTCTCCAAGCGCAAGGACCTCGACATCTCCACCGTAAGCGCCGGTTTCCGTCTCCAGATAAATCCCCGGAACAATGTCGTCGAGTCGATCCGACTTGCATACGGCGGCATGGCCGAGACGACAAAGCGTGCGCGGAAAGCTGAGCAGTTCCTGATCGGCAAGAAATGGGAGCGGGAATCCATTGAGCAGGCGATGCCGCTGGTGGATACCGAGTTCACGCCGATCTCCGATGCGCGCAGTGGAGCGGAGTTCAGGCGCGTTGCGGCGAGGAATCTGTTGTTGAAGTTTTGGAATGACACTAAACAGACCAAGGCCTCGGATCAACCGTGACCACATTTTTCCAACACTCCATTAATCCATTACTCCGACCAGCATTTCATGCGCACTGACACCATCCACAAGCTCGAGGCTGAAGGCCTGATCACCAGTGAGCAACGCGCACACCTCACGCGCATCTACGATCGCTCATTGTTCTCTCTCTACTATGAACTGAAAACGATGCTGTACTTCGGCGTGCTGCTTTTTACGACAGGCGCCGGGATATTAGTGTATCAGAACATCGATTCCATCGGTCATCAGGCAATCATCGGCTTTCTCTCGCTGCTAGCATGTATCTGCTTCTGGTATGCAACACGACAGAAGCTGCCTTACTCCCATGCGGAAGTCAAGAGTCCGGGAATGCTCTACGACTATATCCTGTTGCTCGGCTGTCTCCTGTTTGCCACAGTCATCGGGTATGTGCAGTATCAATATGAGATCTTCGGTCAGCAATGGGGGTTGAGTGCACTGGTTCCGGCGCTGGTGTTTCTCTTCGTTGCGTATTCCTACGATCACCGCGGCGTGTTATCGCTGGGCATTGCCGGACTCGCCTCGTGGCTCGGGCTCTCGATTTCGCCCGTGGAGTTGATGAAACAGGATATCTTTGCCACGGACCCGTTGATCGTGACTGGTGTGGGCTTTGGCGCTGTCGTATGCACGGCTGCGCTTGTCCTTGACCGTTACGGAATCAAAAAGCATTTCACATTCACGGCGCTGAACATCGGCTCGCACATCCTGTTCATTGCCTGTCTTGCTGCGTTGTTCACATTTGGTCAGGATTGGATATACTTCATTCTTCTTATGGCCTGTTGTGCAGCCGGGATTGTCTATGCGCGGAGAGAACAATCGTTCATGTTCCTTCTCATCTCCACTGTGTACGGATACATCGGCCTCACGTATATGTTCAGGGATTTCTTTCTGGCGGCGTTTGGTCTGTACTTCTATTTCATTGCATCATGCGGGGCGATTATCTACTTCATTTTCAATTATAAGAAATTCCTGGCGCGAGCATGATCGCCTACAACACAGAATGGCTCGATGCGCTTCATATCTCTCGCGAAGCAAAACAGTGGCGCGCAAGCAGTATCATATCCGATGGACAGTATTCCGCCATCAAGGCGAAATTCACCACACCGCTCTACACGCCGAATCTCTTCATCCGGATTGCGCTGTTCATTTTCTCATATATTGCCCTGAGCGGATTCTCCGGCATGGTGTTCTTGTTTGTTACCTTGATTGGCGAACGTGGACTTGGTGTTGTCGGAATTCTGGTGGGAATATCGTTGGCTTTGGTGCTCGAACTCCTCGTCAAGCGCCGCCATTTGTACAAGGCCGGCATTGACGATGCGCTTTTGTACGCCTCGCTCGGTTTCACCGTTGGCGGCGCCGTGTGGCTCTACCTGGATATGGTTGCAGGAACAACGTTCTGGGTTATTCCGTGGCTCATCGCTTTACCGTTCCTCCTCTGGGGCGCTGTGCGGTTTGCCGACCGTCTGGTGACCGCTGCAGCGTACATCTGTGTGCTGGGGATTGTGTTCACACCGTTGCTTGAGAGTGGACCGGTCGGGAAGTCAATCCTGCCGTTTGCGGCGATGGTTGTCGCAATCATTTCTTACGTTCTCGCCCGCAAATTCAAAGACAAGAAAGCCCTGCACCCGTACGAGGATTGTCTCTTCGTCGTCGAGTTGCTCGCCCTTGCAACATTCTATGCCGCGGGGAATTACTACATCGTTCGCGAGCTGAACCAAGTGCTGATGAATACAACGATTGCAGAGGGCGAGGATATTTCTCTGGCATTCCTGTTCTATACGCTCACCGCCCTCACGCCGGTTGCGTACATCATCAGAGGGCTGATGATCCGTGACCATCTCCTGTTGCGCACCGGCTTGATTGCCGCGGTGCTTTCTGTGCTGACGTTCAGATATTATTTCCATGTTATACCACCGGAGGTAGCGCTCACGATTGCAGGGATTGTGCTCTTTGTTCTTGCGATTGCCGCTACGCGACACCTACGGACCCGGCGCGATGGCTACACCGACAAACATCTGTTGCACGAGAAACTCAAAGGTCTGGATGCTGAAGCGTTCTTGGTTTCACAAACTCTCGGAGCTTCGCCGCAGGCTCAGCCCGTTGAGAAGAAATTTGAAGGTGGTGGCGGAGAATTTGGCGGTGGTGGGGCAGGTGG
>CAZIHJ010000097.1:0-1193 GCA_964538485.1 uncultured Chitinophagales bacterium
GGCATCCCCAGATTCATCTGTCCGGACGAGATAAATTCTCGCAAGTCCTGGTCATTCAATGAGGCGGACACCTCAGCAAGTTTGACGTTTGTCGGTTGGGCGCCGCTACCGTTTTCGCCATGACAGCTCTGGCAACGTGCCTTGAATAGCAGCTTTCCCTGATCAACTCCCTGTGCTGTCTTCAACGCGGGGGCAAACTCGGATGGAGGAACGGTCCTTCTTCTCGCGGGAACACTTTTCAGGTATATAAACACCGCGCGCAAGTCGTCCATACTCCACGATTTGTAATACGCATACGGCATGTGAGGAGTAAGCACGGTTCCGTCCGGGCGGACGCCTGCTGTGACTGCAGTGATAAACTGATCCTCGCTCCATGATCCAATTCCCGTTTCGACATCCGGAGTAATGTTTCTGGCATAAGAGGATATCTCTCCTTCAAAGGGAAAACTGCTTCCGGCAAAAAGACTATCCAGATAGAATTTCCCGTCCTGCAGGTTTCGGGGTGTGTGGCAATCGGCGCAGCCGGAAAGATTGTTGGCAAGGTATCGTCCATACTCCGGCGTGACACCCCGCGGTGGAGCGACCACCGGCGTCACGATGGGATCTTTCGGCGCCATCAGTTTGAATGCAAAGAGTGCCTTGGCTGCAAAGGAAGGTTCATGAGGGGGAACGTTGTTCGCCACAGGAGCCAGACTTCGCAAGTACGCAACCACAGAAAGCACATCCTCGTCAGACATACCGTTATACCAATCCACCGGCATAATGGGGAATAGGGTTACGCGATCCTTGTTCAGTCCTTCGCGAAGAGCCTGCACGATTTCTCCGTCAGTCCATCCACCAAGTCCGGTCTCGTTATCCGGAGTCAGGTTGCGCGAGTACCACTTCCCAAAGCCCGGACCTGCATTTGAGAGATCAAACAAGTATCCTCCGGCTGGCGATGCATTTGCGTCCCGCGCGGGATCCTGGTGACATCCCCAACACTGCGCCTGGAATTTGAAGATATACTCACCACGGGCAAGAGTAACGGAATCGGTGGGTGCTTTCAGATTTGGCGCCGGTCTTGCATCCGCTGCGTCCCAACTCATCTGGACATAGAGTACAAGAACCAGGATAAGCACGGCAATAATTCCCACTGTCCAGAAAAGAACCTTGAGAATGCGTTTACCTGCCGAAGACATGGATTACTCCTTGGG
>CAZIHJ010000097.1:1293-11443 GCA_964538485.1 uncultured Chitinophagales bacterium
AATGCATGCCTTTGTCTACGCTGACGGTTTTCTCTTGCGCATTTGTTTCATTGCGACATTGACCATACGCCCAAACTGCTTTTCCTTCTTTCGTTTCTCGGCGTAAGACATTTGATAAAACTCGGACTCCTTCATCAATTTCATGTAACTTCGGTACCTTTCGTCAGCAAGGGTTCCATTTTTCACAGCGTGGAGGACGGCGCAACCGGTCTCA
The DNA here is from genome assembly GCA_964538485.1 of uncultured Chitinophagales bacterium. Lineage (GTDB taxonomy): Bacteria > Bacteroidota > Ignavibacteria > UBA10030 > UBA6906 > JBJXHC01. Next base: position 1,508 of record CAZIHJ010000097.1, read on the forward strand.
AGAGTGTGACGGCAATCCTTGAAACGGCATGTTGCAGAGAGTTCATAAATGTCAGAAAAGCTCTCGTCGATGCTGCTACCGACGTCCATCACGCCAAGTTCTCTCATCCCCGGAGTATCGATCAGGAGCGCACCGTTGTCCACCACGGTCAATTGACGACGCGTCGTGGTGTGTCTTCCTCTGCCATCCTTTTCACGAACGGCATTTGTCTTAAATTCCTCGTGACCGAGCAGATGATTCAGAAGTGTTGTCTTGCCCACACCTGATGACCCGAGCAGGCAATACGTTTTTCCTTGCTGCAGGGCCTGACGGAGTATCTGGAGTCCATTCCCCGTTGTGTTGCTTATTGCCATAACGCGTGCACTTATGCGAGTTTGTCGGATTTCAGCGAGTCTTTTCTCCAGGTCTTCGGCACTAATGAGATCCGTCTTGGTGAGGAGAATTACTGGCTCAATACGACCATCGTTCACCATGACCAGATACCGTTCCATCCTTCGTATATTAAAGTTGTGGTCGCACGACTGCATGATGAAGGCAACATCGATATTTGACGCGATCATCTGGTAGTCAACCTTCTTGCCAGCCATCTTCCGACGCAAAAAGCTTCTTCTCGGCAGCAGATCGTGAATGATTGCAAGCGTGCCATCGTTGTAATATTGCACGAGTGCCCAGTCTCCAACACACGGAAGGTCTTGACTTGAGTCTACAGAAAAGAGAAGCTTCCCGGTGGGTTCTGCCTGCAATTCGTTTTGCTCGTTTCTGACGAGATACCGTTCCCGATCGACTCTCGTGATGCGTGCGACATCCAATTCGGGTCTCTTACGTCCCTCCAGTTTCTGTTGAAACCAGGAATCAAAACCAAGGTCAGATAGTTGCATATCTTCTGGATTCGAGATTCAGGTCAACTACTCACTTCATGAGGACCAATTTCTTCACGCTCGTAAAACTGCCGGTGTAATCGGCTGCGATCACTTCAAGTCTGTAGAAATACACACCACTCGCAATTCCAACAGCATCCAATGCAGCGTTATGTGTCCCGGCACCAAGCTCTTCGTTAACAAGTGCCGCCGTTTCTTCTCCAAGCTGGTTGAATATCTTCAATGAGACGAATGCAGGGTGCGCAAGCGAGAATTGAATGGTGGTACTTGGATTAAATGGATTTGGAAAATTCTGTTCCAGCGAAGCAATGAGGGGGACCGAAGTAGCAGAGACAGAGGTCACATGATTCGTACTGCCGGATACCTGAAACGTTTGATTGACACAGTTGGCAAGACCGCAGCCACTCCCTTGATACATGGCTCTGAATGTCCCAATCCATGACGTATCACTGGTGAATCTGCCATCGAGTGAGTATGTTTCCGTACACGAACCCGGAACAACGGCGTTGAAAGCAAAGGTGCTATCATTGCAATTGATTGCACCGGTCATAACCGGTGGTGACCCAGCCGGCGATCCCGCCACGTGAATCACACCAGACCCCTGATTGGTGAATGTCCATTCGGAATAGTTGAATGTTATCAATCCTGACCCGCAAGTGTAGGACACCGCTGGAACTGATGAATATGTTCCAAAAACAATACAGGTCTGCGCCGGGGCATCTGCGTTTATGATACAACAAACAAGGAGCGTAAGCCCAAGCTTTCGAAGTGGGGAAATATCAATGATCATAAGTGACGGCTCCTTCATCATTGCGATCTTACCAGTGGATTCTGGATTCGAGATTTGAGATTTGAGATTCTAAACTAATTGATTCATTGCTGATTGTTGATTGACAATTGGATCAGTACCTTTCCACTCTCACACTCGACACCCCGGCTTCAATATCAATGTAGATCTTCTTATCAGCAGAGCTGAAATTCTCCGTGCGGTAGATGTCGTCTTCAATTCTTTCAAAGCCGGGAAAGCGACGGGAGGTGAGTCCGGTCTCCGTAGTGATTTCGCAGCCCGCTGCGGCAGGGATTTCAATCCGCAATGAGGAGGCCCCCGCATCCACACTCATGCGGGTCTCCGGCACCAGAGCGCCGAGCGTAATTGTGAGACTCGCTGCTCCGGCGTCAATGGTCAAGCTCTCCAACTTATACGGACTGAAATCCAGTTCCGCCTTTGCCGCCCCGCAATCAATATCTATGTCCCACACCGGCGCGTCACTCAGTCGCATATCAACCCTGTTGCGCGACTCGCCAAACCGCCAGGTGCGATTTGTACCTTCGAGCGAGAAACGAACGTCTGCTTTGCCACCACTGACTTCTGTATGGAGTCCATAGCGACCGATGTTGGTGGACGTCGATGCAGTGAACAGTTCGGGGGTCGTCCCGTTCAATCGGAACGTCCCCGCGCCGAAGTCCATGGTAAGCGTCGCTCGATCAACACCGGGATCGTATGGCTCTGTAAACTCATCCACGTATGGATCAGGCCCCCAATCCTCATCATCGCCATGAATCCACGCAAGCGATACCGCCCAAAAGATTGTACATGCGAGCAGTAAGGCAGCCACAACTGTAACGGCCACCTTGACAGCTTTCTGTGTAACGAGCTTTGATACTCCCCAGAGGATGAGTACGAGCGGCCATAGCTTCCAGACCCCGCCAACATCAATGCCGGAGACAAGCAGGCGGTCAAGAAGGAACAGAAGTCCAACACCAACAAGAAGGACTCCCCAGAAGATTCTTCCGGTTTTCATGGCCTATCCCCCCTGCTTGTTGCGCCAGGAGTTCCAGAGCATCGAGGCACCGACGGCAACGAGGATCAGCGGCCAGTAATCGCCGAATTCAAAGTCGGGGATGAAATTGCGCAAGAGAAAGAGCACGCCGATGACGATGAGAACGATGCCACCGGTGACACCTCCGGAGGATTTCTTCATCGGCGGAGGCGTGGATTGTTGGGTTGGTTCCATAGGTAGGCCATAGATTGTGATGGTGGTTTGTCCATGCAAGCAAGGTTGTAATTAGGACGGCAAAAGCCCGGAAAGTGTTGCAAATTCGTTGGCAAATTATGGAGCAAAGAGATTAAATGCAAGACAGGGTTCAAACGTGGAAAGCGGAATTCGATTCGCGGACCGAATAGATCGCCATAAAATCGATTGGACTAACTCAAAAAGAGCGAACGTTCTTCCGGCGTGGGGAGGCGGCAATTGTCTTTCTTCCCAAACCACTTATAGCGGTTCCGGGAAAGAAACATGTAAACGGTATCCCGGAAAAACTTCGGAATGACAATCAATCCATACAGCAGACAGTAGAATCCACCGAGGCCTTTGGCAATTCTCAGAACTGCGGTGGAACGGTCATATATCCGATCCCCTTCCTGCAGAATAATGGACTCAAAGTGCTCTGTTGAGTAGTCATGTTTCCTGCACATTTCCATTCCGATATCCGATTGCAACGACGCATACCGGAATCTCCTGCGCTTATCCCGGTCAATGAGAACGTTGATGGTTCCGTTGCAAAAATTGCACACACCGTCGAAGAAGACGATCGAGTAGTTGCTTATCCAAACCTCCTTTGCCATTGCTTTTTCACAGATGGAACAAGGAGCATGATTGTGACAACGAGCGCCAGAAAGTGGATCATCGACCCTTCAAACATCTGCACATCACTCGTGAACGTTCTCGTCAGCATGTTGAACGCTGAAGGTCCACTGTCAACCAGAGGTCCGACAAAAACACGCATCAGAATAACATAGAACAGTGCAACAACAACTCCGAGGATCCCCACTTTCCCGGAGACACACCACCGTAGTCGCGCTTCCATCCCCTTTGTGCGAACGAATGTTACCAGTCTCTCCAATGGTGCGAGGAGCAGGTACGTGCCAAAATCCCCCATGAACGGGATGTTCAACACTAACAGATTCATGCCATGGAAAAATACGGCGGCAACCACAAACGCCATAAACACTGTGCGATTGAACAATGCCGCTATGAAGCAGATTTCGAAGGCGACCGTAACCCAATCCAGCAACTCCCAGAAGAACGTACTCTCGAATCCCATTGCAACGGATGCAAGAAATTTCTGCCGGCCCAAAAGGTAGAAATTCTCAATGAGATGGCCGCGCACTGCTTGCGAGTCGGGGCTCAACCAGCCACCGAGAAGTTTCAGCACACCAGCACTGAAGAAAGCGAAACAGAGCATCCACAGCATGAACGCAATCGGCCATCCGCGTGTCTCGACTCTTGTGTATTGCCTGCTTGCATCGTACGAATACGCGTTCCCCCATCCGGCAAATGCCATGAGTAGCGGAGTCAGATACGCAAGAATCATGTGGTCGATTTTCCCATAGGAATATGCGAATGTCAAACCGACCAAAAGTCCGGTGGTAATCAGAACCGAGACCACCCGCGTGAACACGCCAAATAGCAGAAGCACAAACAAGATTCCCAGTGCCCAGTTTAATCCGTGGAACAAGACCGCATTGGGAAAATCGCTGAACACAATACCAAGACTGAAAATCGGAGGATTGTAAAACACCTGTGGGTGCTCACCGACCCAGGAAAAATCCGGCAGGCCATTGATGAAAAGAAAATACGAAGCAAAGAGGATCCGGTAAATCCCGAGGGCCTCTGGAGTCAGATAGTATCTGGTATCAAGCCAGTGTGAGAATCGTTCCAATGATTATCAGGGATACGTGATAGTGAGAATTGTTTCGTGTACGGGATCCGATACTTCAATCGATGTTCCGGTCAGGCGATAGCTATAGAGAGAATTGATCAATCTGATCTTTGCAGGAGCCCTCTTGCCGAGTGAATCAGACAACCGGTTCCCTATCCAGTCCTTGAACTCACGGAACGCAGACTCCTCCGTGAGGAATCTGTCCACAGTGACTTCTGCTCTGATGATGCCGATGCGAATTGTCTTCGGTTCTCTCCGTCGAGCAGCCGATCTCTCCTTGAGAGTTCCAAAAACTCTCCCTCTCAAATGCGGGGGCAGGTTCGTGAATACCTTCTCCAGAGACACAGTGGTTTCTTTTCCATCTGAAGTCACTCCGATGATGTGAGGAACTGCAAAGGAGCCTTTCCCACCGATTCCGGGAATTCGAGCAAACGCCGGATGCAGGACGGCAGGATACGGTTCATGGCCCGATGCTGCGGTCACGACCAGCTCGAGAACCATCACGAGGGTCAAAGCAACAAATAAAAGCGCCGGTGCCTTTGTCTTCATTGTATGGAATCAGAATAGAGGAAGATAATACAGAGCAGAATACAAACTATAGAAACCTGAACAAATGCAACTGGAAATACTCGTATGCGTTATCTGGAGAATCGAGAGCAGACCTCTTGAGGACAATCTATGCTGTCTTCTTACTCAACATCCTCTTTACAAAAGGAAGAGCATGCATAATGACAATAATCAGCGCTGCCGTGTGCGTGACGAATGCCTCTGCAATGACCGGCCTTAGTCCGAACACTGCCATGACCGAATGAAACGGCGACGGCCAGGTAAGAGTAATATCTTCGCTTGTGAAATGAATGACAGAGAGGAACACAAGGAACAGAAGAGTAACGATGATGAGATTTCTGGTGGTATAGAACCGCCGGAAGAAATCGGCGATGCCCTTTTTCTCAATGTATGCCACGATCGGCACCCAGCTCATAAACGCCATGTACGTGGTGAAATTGTCAAGAAAGGCGATGTTCAGGATAAGCAAGTTCATGTAATGGAAGAGCACGGCTACAAGTATGAACACATTGAGTAACCGTCTATGAATGAACGCAATAACAAATCCTACCTCAAAAATAATCGTTGCATAGTCCAACGATTCCCACATAAAGTCATTGGTAATATTAATGAAGTACGGGGCGAGAAAATCCTGACGTTGGACAATGTAGTAGTTCTCGACAAGGTGATACCTGATCGCATGGGAAGATACCTGCAACCATCCTCCCAGCAGCTTGGGAATACCCGACGTCAGAAATGCAAAGCACAACATCCATGCGAGGAGCGTCAGCGGCCAGCACTCGACCGGACGTCCGGTACGCTTTCCGGAGACGGCATCAAGAGAATAGGCCTCCCCCCAGCTGGAAAACGCCATTACTCCAGGAATCAACAATAAGAGGATGTTATGGTCCACCTTGCCAAAGGAGTACGTAAACGTATGGCCGACAACCAGTGCAACTGAAAGCAGGAACGATACAGTGCGTGTGTGATAGCCAAAGAGGAGAAAGACAAACAGCACACCCAGACCAACGCTCAATGTCGCAAGGAACCAGAATGGTGGAAACGCGCTGAAGAATGTTCCGAGACTGAGAGGAATCGGACGGTAGAAATAGTCAGGATTCTGCGCGAGCCAGGTGAAATTCGGCACACCACCGATCAGCAGGAAGTACCCCGCATAGAATATTCGATAGAGAGCCAGGCCTTCGACGGGAACGCTGTATGCATTCTCCAACCACGAGCCAAATCTTGTCATTAGTGTTTTCATTGTGAACGTCAAGCGAATATTACAGAAAAACGGTCTCTACATTCTCCGTAGAGCCACGCTCAATTCGGATCGGCGTGTCATTCATGTCGTAATGGCATTGCACGCGGTTAAACTCCACTTTGAGAACATCGCTTCTTCCGGTGGTAGCAATAACTCTCCCCTTCAACCACTCTTTGAACTCCGCATACTGATCCTCACGTCGCGTTGCGTAGCGTCTCAGCTCAAACGTATAAATCCCCAGCTCGACTTTCTTGGGATCGCTGATGGTGCTTCTCCCTTTCTGTTCCAACGTCTTCAGGATCTGAGGAACAAACCACGGCTGTACCCGATTGAAGATTTTCTGGTAGTTCACGTCCATCATTCCACCATCCGTGAAGTGGACGATCACTTCCGTTCGTGTGAACCACTGTACTCCGGATTTTTCAGGAATTCTGGAAAACGACGGGTGGATGAGTGCGGGATAGGGTTCTGAGCCCTTGAGGTAAATGGCGAACTGGATCACCATCACAACGGAAACGAAGATAAATGTCCAGCGTGCTCTTTTAGTGTTCATTGTGGTCTTAATATTCTTATTATTGAGCTCTTACATAACGCCCCTCCTCTCTACCCAGCAAACTGATTCAAACGTACCGAATTTGAAGCTGAAAGTAAACTGATTGCCCTCTCACTTTACCAGGACCATCTTCCTGGCCTCAATAAACCCATCGCTTTTGAATCGATAAATGTATGTGCCCGAAGCCAACGGAGCCCCATTGTCGTCCCGTCCATCCCATTCCACTGCCTTGGTGCCCGGATGCATAATCTCGTTGTGCAGCATGCGAACCTGACGCCCAAGTATATCATAAATTACCAGACTCACTTCCGTCAACACGCTCACCGTGAACCTGATCATCGTAGACGGGTTGAAGGGATTGGGAAAATTACCATGGAGAAAATAGTCTTTGGGCCTCGCGAGGGAAACACCGGATTGGAACTGCTGACTGCCGGAAACTGCTGAAGCCGTCAGTGTGAACGTCATGTTTTCGGCGACGTTCATCGATGTCGATCCGGAGAGTGGAATGTCTCCCACACCCTGATCAATTATTGCCGATTGTGCATTGGCAATACTCCAATGCAACGTTACTACTCCGCCTTCGGACGGCAAAGAGTCAGGAGTTATAACGAATGAGGCGACCGGAAGTCCGGATGAATTTGCAGTCTTCAACACGCGAAGTTCCCCGACAGAGATGAAACGCTCTGAACCACCGGGTGCGCCCGCAATACGAATAGCATCGCCAACTGTTTCCGGAAATCGAATATCGAACATCTCATAGTGTACGCCATTGTTGCCGGAGTATTGTGGATTGATTGTCCACGCGTTCACATCAACCCATACACTGCCCACGCGTACCTGGACAGCAAGGTCGTCGAACCAACCTCCGTTAGGGAAGTGGATTCCCTCTTGAAAGAACAATCCGGTGAACACTTGTGGCTCGGCAAATTCGTACCCGATCCAGTCAAATGATTTTCCAGTGTTCCCGTTGTATGTATCGTACTGGTCGAGAGGGTTGACGCTATTTACTGGAGGGGCGATACCATCCCGTATGACTTCAATATCATGGCTGCCGGTTCCTATTGGTGCTGTTATCAAGGCCAGAACATTCCCGTTGATCGTGATATCCGTCGGGCCGACATCCGGAAGCGGGACAACCACAAGCGCTGTGTCGCGCTTCGTGCCGGCAGGATTGGTTGCGGTAAGAATGTATGCGCTTGTTGACCCGATCGTGATTTCAATAGAACCGCTGGCAGAGACGGAGCCAATACCGTTATTGAGTGTGATGGTCTCAGCCCCGGAGGACGTCCAATTCAGTGTGGCGTTGCCTCCCCCCGCAGGCAGGGTATCCGGTGTCACCGTCAGAGATGCCGTCGGCAACGGGAGTTGCGAACCAAGCACAACGACCGATGTTGCCAGTTGAAACGTCCCCGAACTGTTTTGCAGTGACAAACGGAATGTCTTTGAACTCGTGACCGGAACGTTGATTGCACCGTTCACAGGTACCGAACCGACACTATTGTCGATGGATGCTGAGTTTGCATTGTTTGACACCCAAATCAGAGTCACATTCCCACCTTCCGATGGCAGCGTATCGGGGAATGAAACAAATGTTCCGGTCGGTGCTGGTGGTGGTCCGGCAACAAATATGTTCGCGGTAAGCTCCTCAATACCTGTGATGTTGGAGAGACTCAGCCGGTATCCGCGTGATGAGGTCACTTGCACATGCAGGGATCCATTCACCGGTACTTGTCCGACCCCGTGGTCGATGGCCGCATTCTGTGCATACGATGAGACCCAAATGAGCATCACTGAACCCCCTCCCGTTGGCAGTGAATCAGGAACTGCAACCAGTGTGCCCGTCGGGAACGGTGGTATGCCGCCAACAACAACGGATGCTGTAAGCGTCACACTCCCGACGGGATTTGTCAACGTCAGGGAGTAGTTGCTCGATGTTGTCGGATTGATGTTGATGGAGCCGTTGACCGGGACGGAGCCAATCCCATTGTCGATCGATGCCGATGTGGTGTTGCTCGAAACCCAGATCAGGGTAACCGGTCCGCCACCCACGGGCAGACTATCTGTTGACGCAAAGAATGTTCCGGACGGCAACCCGGACACCTGTTGAACAAAAATCGGCACTTCGAGCTCTTGTGTTCCGGTGGAATTGGTGAGTGAGAGATGAAACACCGTGGTTGCCGTGACCGTGACAGCAAGCGAGCCATTGAGGGCGACAACGCCGACTCCATTGTCAATTGATGCATTGGTTGCGCTTTGTGATGTCCATGCAAGTGTCACTGTTCCACCGCCGGGGGGAAGTGTATCGGGCGTGGCGCTGAACGATCCGGTCGGTGCAGGCAACGAGCCAGCAATCCGCACCGAGGCCGACAGCACCTGGCTTCCGGATGTATTGGAAAGCGTCAAGGAAAAAGTGGCCGGCGAAGAAAGCATTACGGTGCGTGAGCCATTCACCGGGACAGTGCCAATGCCATTGTTGATTGATGCCGAGGCCGCGTTGTCCGACACCCAGATGAGTGTGACCTGACCTCCTCCAACAGGAAGCGAATCCGGCGAGACAATGAATGTTCCGGTCGGAACCGGAGGAGCCGAACGCACATGCACGGTTTCTTGAAGAACCAGACTGCCCGCCACACTTGAGAGAGTCAGCCGGAAAACGGTAGTGGCGGTAATGCTTGCCGTCGTAGAACCGTTGAGCAACACCGTTCCAACTCCGTTGTCAATGCTGGCACTTGTCGCATTGGATGAGACCCAAATGAGCGTTACATCGCCACCACCGTGTGGTAATGTATCAGGTGTCGCGATGAGTGTCCCCGATGGCGGTGGGAGTGTTCCGGCCACTGTTACCGGTACAGTCAGGACTTGAGAACCGATTGCGTTGCTAATGGTAAGTCTGAAAATTGTAGAACTCGTGACGTTGACCTGTATGGACCCGCTCACCGGGACAGTACCGATGCCGTTGTCGAAGGAAGCGT
>CAZIHJ010000098.1:0-11199 GCA_964538485.1 uncultured Chitinophagales bacterium
CAACCTGCGGCGGGACTTGTTTCTTTCAGCGGTCAAAGGAGCGGGCACGATCATCCGATGTCATCATCATGAATCATGCGCTCTTCTTCAGTCTCATGGCGCTGCACGGCACGGAGGACCGCTTCATCTTCGACAATGACTTTGTGGTGTTTGACGAGGCCCATACGCTGGAGGGTGTCGCGGGGTCGGGCATCGGCAAGAAACTGACGCGCTATCAGGTGACCGGCGCTTTACACAAACTCTACAACAAGAAAACCCGCAAGGGTCTTCTTGCCCGCGATGCACGCGGCACAAAGAGCGCGATCGAACGGATGGAAACAGCATGCACGGAATTTTTCGACCGGCTCAGGCAGGCAGCGTTGTCCATGTCTTCCTCCTCATCCCGGAATGGAAACTACGGGAGCAGTATGCGTATCCGTTCGCCGTATGTTGTGGTGAATTCTCTCTCCGGACACTTCAAGGAGCTCATGCAGCACCTGCAGGAAGTGGAACGATCCCGGAGTTCTGAAGCAGAGAAGAAGGAACTCGAGGCCGTCCGGCGCTCTCTCTGGGAGGCGGATATCCTGATCGATGAATTCCTTGAACAACCCGAACCGTCGTTTACCTATTGGGTGGAATTCGGCGGGACGCGCTCCGAACACCTCACGCTCTGCGCATCCCCGACGCACATCGGGGACACGGTGGGCCCGATGCTCTTTGCCCACGATTCACCGGTGATCATGACAAGCGCGACGCTCTCGGTTGGCGGGTCGCTCGGGTATTTCCAGCAGCGGATCGGCGCGCAGGATGTGCGCGGCGTGATTCTTGATTCACCGTTCGATTTTTCGCGACAGATGAAGGTCTGTCTTGCCCGTGGCATTCCGGAGCCGGACAACCCGGAGTATACACGACTTCTTCCGCAGTTCATTCAAAACAGTATCGCCCGCTCCAATGGCAAAGCGCTGGTGCTCTTCACCAATGCCGCGCTGATGGAGAAGATGGCCATCGCGCTTGCCGACACATGCGCCGGAAATGGCTGGCGCCTGCTGGTACAGGGAAGCGAACACCAGCGCCACGATCTGCTCGGGATCTTCAAGCAGGACGTCCATTCGGTGTTGTTCGGTCTCGATAGTTTCTGGGGCGGCATTGATGTGCCGGGTGAAGCTCTTGAGCACGTCATTATCACGCGCCTGCCATTTGCCATGCCCGGTCACCCGCTTATCGAATCGCGGCTTGAGGCAATCACACAAAGCGGCCGCAACGCGTTTATCGAGTATACTCTTCCCGAAGCCGTTCTCAAACTCCGTCAGGGTGTTGGACGTCTGATCCGGTCAGGTACCGACAGGGGAATCGTAACCATCCTTGACTCCCGTATCGTGACGCGCCAGTACGGAAAACTTTTTTTAACTTCCTTGCCGCGATGCCCGGTGGAAATCCTCACAGCCGACGGCGAATATGAACTGGTGATACAGGAATCGTGGTAGAGTTTCTCCGCTAACTCATTGAAGATGATTGTATTACGGAAGCATCGGATGCGCTCTGTCTTCTCATTCTGGAGATGTCCGGCTTCGCAAGTTCCTGCGCGCCGGGGGGTAGAGCGTGCTTTCACCCCTGTGAATATTGATTTTTTTTGTCCCAGATGTTTGAAATGTGTTAGGAATGTACTATCTTCACGTCGAATTCATTTGCACACGAAGCTGTAGTTCCAGATTCCCCACCACAAACAACACAAGGAGGACCAATGGCAAAAGCAATGTCGAAGTCGGCACTCGTTGCTCACTTTGCAAAAAAATTCGACATCAAGAAGAAGGACGCCACCGCGATGTTCGAAGAACTGGCAAAGCTCGCATACAAGGAAGCAAAGAATTCCTTCACCATTCCCGGCATCGGCAAATTGGTGTTGGTTGATCGCAAGGCACGCATGGGACGCAATCCTGCAACCGGCGAAACGATTCAGATCCCTGCCAAGGTGGTCGTGAAGTTCCGTGTTGCCAAGGCCTGCAAAGAAGCGGTGTTGCCAAAGAAGCCCGCACCAAAGATGGCACCAATGCAAGCGATGTAATTCTTCATCTGTCAACGCGACACGATGGTCACAGTCCCGCTCCGTTTGGCGGGACTGCGTATTTACAGCCCTCCCGTTCCTCCCTGTACGTTGAATGTCAGATGTTGCTTTCGTACATTATCACGCAATGAAAAACCCGATCATCGGAATACAGCGGTTCTTCAACAATCTGGGTCCGGTGGAGCAGGCCCAGATCGTCTCGTCGACCGCCGTGATCGTCTCCATGGGCACCATCGTCATGTCCATGTTTGCGACCAACCAGGAGCCGCGGCTGATGGATTTCATCAGCGTGTTGACGGTGGGACTCATCGGCTATATCAGTGTCTACTTTTCGTTAACCTACAGCCGCCAACTTGACGCGCAGCGCAAACAGCTTCTCGCACTGAACACCATAGCTGAAGCCGTCAACAAGGTTGTCCAGCTTGACCTGGTTCTGCAGACTGCGTTGAGCAAAACAACCGAGCTGCTGAACACGCAGGTGGGCTGGATCTATATGCTTGAAGACCAGCGCTTGGTGCTCAAGTGCTCACGTGGAACCACGATAGACTTCTTTGCCGTCCAGACGGCAACCACCGCCTCGCCGTCATCATGGCTTCACCAGCCGCGCGTCGCCCACGAGCACATCGGCGAATCACACCCGCGCATTCCGGCTCCACTCAAGGCGCTCGGCATTCAGTTCTGGGCTTCCATCCCGCTGAAGGCAAAAGACCGCGTCTTCGGAACACTGATCGTTGCCGGTGAGAACTTCGAGATGTTTACGGGAAAACAGGCGGAGCTCATGGAGGCGTTCGGTAACCAGATCAGTGTTGCCGTAACCAATGCCCAGCTCTTCGAACGTGTCAAGCAATCGGAAAGACAGTACGTTGACCTCTTTGAGAATTCTCCGGACGTGTATCTTCACGTTAATCGCGAACATCTCGTCATCGGATGCAACACGACCGGTGCAAATATCCTGGGATATCCAAAAAACGAAGTCATCGGAAGACCATTTGAAACGTTTTTCATACAAGATCGCCAGCAGGCGGTGCGTGCACTGGTGACGCGCATGTTCGCCGAGAGTCATGGCCTGAAGGATGTGGAAGAACAAATGGTGATGAAGAACGGGAACACGCTGTTTGTTAATATGAATTCGTCGCTTGTCTTCGATGACAAGGGAAGCAGTGTCAATGCACGTATTGTTGCACGGGATATTAGCGAGCGGAAAAAAATGGAGGGGGCGATTCTCCATGCACAGAAGATCGACAGCATCGGCAGTCTCGCCGGCGGTATCGCACATGATTTTAATAACATCCTTGCCTCAATTCTCGGCTCGGCAAGTATCATGCGCCGCCGCATGGCCGCGGATGAGAAGTTATACAAGTATGTGGAGATTGTCGAAGTAGCGGCGCGGCGCGGGTCGTCCCTGACGCGTCAGCTTCTCACGTTTGCCCGCAAGACCGAGACGTTCTCCAATGCACTCGACATTAACGCGCTGATTCGGGAGACATTGCTTCTTTTTGAACGGAGCGTCAGCAAGGACATCGTTGTGCAAACGCATCTCACTCCGGACACGGTGCTCGTCAATGGTGATAGCGGGCAGATCCAGCAGGCATTGCTCAATCTTTTCCTCAACGCACGCGACGCAATGACCACCGGTGGCACAATCACCATTACCACGGACGTGGTCATGGCCGATGCCCACACGACCAGCCAGTTCACGTCGGTGAAGCCGGGCCCCTTCGTTTCCGTCAAGGTCACGGATACTGGCACCGGTATCGATAAATCAATACAGAACAGGATTTTTGAGCCGTTTTTCACCACAAAAGATCATGGCACCGGCCTTGGTCTCTCGGTGCTCTACGGAGTAGTCCAGAATCATGGCGGGTTCATTAATCTTGACAGTGAGGTGGGGCGCGGGACAACATTCCACCTTTTTCTCCCGCGCAGCGATGCCAAGATCCATGCCGCCCGCCGCCAGCGCGAACAGCGCCTGCCGCGCGGCACCGAGCATATTCTCGTTATCGAAGATGAAGCGAGCGTCGGTGAAATCGCGCGCGATATGTTGACCGATCTCGGCTACACCGTCATGGTCTGCCCCGATGGCAAAATTGGTGTGGATTCCTATCGTACCCGCCAGGCATCCATCGATCTTGTTTTGCTCGACATGAATATGCCTCTCATGGGGGGCAAAGAAGCGTTTGAACAACTGAAAAAGATCAACCCCACCGTCCGCATTATCATACTCACGGGCTACGGGAAAGCTGTTATTGAACCTTCGTCGTTCCCCGGCGAAGTAAACGGGTTTGTCCAGAAACCCTTCCATCTCGAAGAGTTGGCAACTAAAGTACGACAGGCACTGGATACCAGAACAGTCGAAACCGAGTTTTCGTCTTGAGACGGACTGGGGTTTCAACCACACATTAAAGCATCTCTCGTTCATCACTACTGCACATGGAATCTTTCATCGAACAACTGAAACACGCGCGCGAAGCCAGAGGAATGTCTCTGACCGATATCGCCGACGCGACACTGATCAACCTCCGATTCCTTGAGGAACTCGAGCAAGGCAATTTTGCCTTTCTTCCTCAAACGTATGTCAGGGCATTTTTGCGTGAGTATGCATTGCAGGTGGACCTGGATCCGGATGATATTTGCCGGATGTACGATGAATCACGGAAGACGCGACAGAACACCAAGGGAGAGAAAGAACCAAAGGAGCAAACACGGGAGCCGATTCCGTCTGAAGAAATCCCACCCCCTCCTATTCTTCCTTCCGGGGGTGAGCGCGCGGAAGCTGCCCCAATGAATCCCAAATTAACAAAGGCCGCTCTGATACTGGTGCTGATTCTTGCTGTCGCTGTCGCAATATGGAACATTGTTACCCCAAGCGCTGATCGTGCCGTACAGGAGATACCCTTCGAGAGTGTGATGAAAGAGAATGAGGGTCGTGAGACCACCGCTGACTCGACCGCTGACTCTGCCCGGTCGCACGACAATGGCAGGATGGACAGTCTCGTTCTTCTGGCAACAACAGCCGATACCGTGTGGGTACAACTGGCGATTGATGGTGGCACACCAAAAGATTACATGCTTCAGCCAAATGTCCGCAGGAGTTGGAAGGCAGCGAACCGCTTTGGCGTTACCGTGGGTAATGCCAGCAACGTCGAGTTCACGTTGAACAAGAAGCAGATCGGCAAGCTTGGCAAACCGGGCGCGGTTGTTCGCAATGTCCAGTTGAACCGTTCAACGCTTGATAGCAAATAGCGGCCCGTCTTATGAAGGCGCCCCGACAGGCAGTGCAACGCGCTGAGAAACTCCGCAAGGACTTGCACGAGCATGACTATCGTTATTATGTGCTGGCGGAGCCGACGATTTCCGACGAACAGTACGATCACCTGTTACGGGAGTTGCTGGATCTTGAAACCGGGTATCCCGAGTTGCAAACGCCGGATTCGCCAACACAACGTGTCGGCGGGGCACCGACAAAGATATTCCCAACTGTCACACACGATCCTCCGATGCTCAGTCTCGGCAATTCCTATTCAGAGGAAGAAATCAGGGATTTTGACCGCCGTGTGCGGGAATCGCTTGGTGACAAAACACCGCGTTATGTCGCGGAGCTTAAGTTCGATGGCGTGGCGATTTCCCTGACCTATCGCGATGGAGTATTCTTCAGGGGCGCTACCCGTGGCGACGGCGTACAGGGAGACGACATTACACACAACCTCAAAACCATTCGGGCCTTGCCGTTGCGACTTCGTACACCCGACACAAGCTTGATGAACATCCAGGTGCGCGGTGAAGCATTTATGGAACGGCGAGATTTTGATATACTGAACGCGCGACAGGCGGCGGCCGGTGAGAAGATATTCATCAACCCGCGCAATACAACAGCGGGAACGTTGAAGCTTCAGGATCCGAAAACCGTGGCGGGCCGCGCAATCAGGTTCTTTGCCTATTCCTTGTTCGCTCCGGAAAGTCGCATGGTGTCTCATTCCGGAAACCTGAAGATTCTTGGAAAGCTGGGGTTTCCAGTGAACGAGCAAACAAGACTTTGCTCATCCATTGATGAGGTGGTGGAATACTGGAAGACATGGGAGTCGAAGCGTGATACCCTCCCGTATGATATCGACGGTGTCGTTGTCAAGGTGGACTCACTCGAACAACAGCAGAAACTCGGCAACATCGCCAAAAGCCCCCGCTGGGCAATCGCATTCAAGTTTGCCTCGCGCAAAGCAGAAACGATCCTGAATGCGATTACCCTCCAGGTCGGTCGTGTTGGCACGATTACGCCTGTGGCGGAATTACACCCGGTGTTCGTCGGTGGCAGTACCGTCAGCCGTGCGACGCTTCACAACGTTGATTACATTACCGAGCTCGATTTGCGGGTGGGAGATACCGTGGTCGTCGAGAAAGGAGGCGATGTCATCCCGAAGGTGAGTGGTGTAGTGGCTGCGAAGCGTCCGAAGGGAAGTACGCCGTTCACCATGCCGAAAACCTGCCCTGCGTGTGGAGCAGGTATCTATCGTCCGGAAGGCGAAGCAAACTACTTTTGCGAGAACACTGAATGCCCCGCTCAGGTGAGAGGGCGAATTGAACACTACGCCCACCGCGGCGCCATGGATATCGACGGTCTGGGCCAAGCAGCCGTGGAACAGCTTGTCACCCTCGGTCTTGTAAAGAACTATGCCGACCTGTATTCCCTTCATGAGCACAAACAGACTCTGGTGGAACTCGACCGCTGGGGCGCAAAGAGCGCACAAAACCTTCTTGATGGGATTGAGGAGAGTAAACGGAGACCGTTTCATCGTGTCCTCTTCGCTCTTGGCATCAGGCATGTCGGGGCGGGAGTTGCCCAGTTGCTGGCAGAGCATTTTTCGTCGACCGACGCGCTTGCGGCCGCAACCGAAGAAGAGCTTCAATCCGTTTCGGGCCTGGGGCCCAGGATTGCGGAGAGCGTTATGCATTTCTTCGGCGAGAAACACAACCGTGAAATACTCAAGAAGCTCAAGAAAGCCGGTGTGACACTTGCCGCAACCACGCGTGGCCAGAAAGGCACACTGACCGGAAAGACATTTGTCTTGACCGGAACCCTTCCGACCTATTCCCGGGAAGAAGCCAAACGAATCATTGAGCAGCATGGCGGAAAGGTTGCCTCCGGCGTCAGCAAGAATGTGCAGTACCTTCTGGCCGGTGATGATGCCGGATCGAAACTCGCCAAAGCAAAAACACTTGGCGTCACGATACTTACCGAAAAAGAATTCAACACGATGGTGCAGTGATGCTTGAACAAGCCCGCATGTGGACAGGAGTGGAGATCGCACGGTTTCGTTTCCGTAAGTCTACCGAGCAGATCATTTCCTTCACGGACGTGGTACACTCTGCACAACGCGCGCTCCTCATCATGCCGTTGAAGCGCAGGGAGTTTCTTCCCACCATTATGGTGATTAATTTCCTGAAACAGCGTTTTCGCGAAGAGAATATAACAATTATCAGTGACGATCACGGTCGCGAAGCCGTACGCATGCTCGTGCGCAGCCACTTCATTCATATTATTGAAGAGGAAATCGGTCCGCTGTTCCTCCCGCGCCCCGGGCTCATTCGTCGAATCCAGGAGCGGGAATACGATCTGGCGATCGATCTCAACCTTGACTTCGTTCTCCCCTCGGCATATATTTGTAGGGAAAGCAATGCCCGTGTACGCATCGGTTTCACCAGAAACAAAGCTGACAATTTCTATAATTTCCAGATCCAGCCTGACCCGACGCTCGAGAGAAAACACCTCTATGACCGTATGGCCAAGTTTCTTCAGATGTTCTAACCAGGAGCAGTTATGAAGTTCGAGACCACCAAAAGCGGCGCAACGACAACGCTCAAGCTGAAGGAGCGCAAGATCGACTCTTCCATTTCACCGGAACTCAAGGGTGAATTCCTCCTCCTCTGCAAACCAAAGGTCCAGACGCTTGTCGTCGATCTGACCGATGTGGAGTTCTGTGACAGCAGTGGATTGAGCGCACTCCTTATAGCCGAAAGAAAAATGAAGGAACACGGGGGCGCAGTCCGGCTGGTCAACGTTCACAAAAAAGTCGCCAGTCTTCTGAAGATCTCCATGCTCGACCGTGTGTTTGATATTGAAGAAGCGGGCGCAGCAGCTTCCAAGAACTAGGTTTCTCCAGGGCTTTTTCCGTTTCCCTCACCTGTAGGAGTTGTTTTGGGATTCTCCCCCATTGATTACGCTATCGTTTGTGTCTACCTGATCGGCGTAACCGTTGCGGGGGTGGTAATTGCCGGAAGACAAAAAAACTCCCGCGACTATTTCCTTGGCGGCAAGGAAATGTCCTGGTGGTCGGTCGGATTCTCCATCGTCGCCAGCGAAACAAGTACACTCACCTTCATCAGTATCCCCGGCCTGGCGTACAAAACCGATATGCACTTTCTTCAGCTTGCGCTGGGGTATCTCATCGGACGCCTCATCGTCAGCGTTGTGTTCATACCTGCCTACTACAAGGGCAATCTCGAAACCGCGTACGAATTCCTGGGGAAGCGCTTTGGAGATGCGCTACGTAAGTTCACCTCAAGCGTGTTCATCACTACGCGCGTCCTCGCGTCCGGCGTCCGGCTCTTTGCAACGGCAATCCCTGTCCACATTATTACCGGATTGGATTACCCGACGAGCATCCTCCTGATCGGTGCGTTCACGCTTGTCTATACTCTTCTCGGCGGACTGAAAGCCGTCGTCGCCATGGACGTTGTCCAGATGGCAATTTACCTTCTGGGCGCAGGCATCTCCATGGGACTCATCATCAATAGCCTTCCAGGCGGATGGAGCGACGTTGTCCGATACGCCACGGCAAACGGCTTGAATAAATTCGAGATTGTGAATCCCAACTGGGGCGGCAGCATCATGGAGTTTCTCTCCGCCCCTTACACGTTGATCGGTGGTCTGCTCGGCGGCACATTCCTGACGATGGCATCGCATGGAACAGATCAACTCCTCGTTCAACGTCTTTTGGGATGCAAAACCAGATGGGATAGTCAGCGCGCCCTCATGCTTGACGCCGTGTTTATAGTCATTCAGTTTGCTTTCTTTCTGGTTCTTGGACTTTGTCTGTATGCCTTTTATGGCGGTGTGCCGTTCCAACAGCTTGGCCTCACGTCTTCAGACGAGATCTTCCCAAAGTTTATTA
The DNA here is from genome assembly GCA_964538485.1 of uncultured Chitinophagales bacterium. Taxonomy (GTDB): domain Bacteria; phylum Bacteroidota; class Ignavibacteria; order UBA10030; family UBA6906; genus JBJXHC01. The sequence continues at coordinate 9,208 of CAZIHJ010000098.1, forward strand.
CGGAGAATTTGCCAACCGGCATTGCCGGACTCGTCATTGCGGGTGTACTCGCATCCGCGATGGGCACCCTATCCTCATCCATCAGCTCTCTTGCTTCATCGACGTTTCTTGACCTGTTCAAGATGAGCGCGCATGGCAAGACCCTTGATGAAAAGAAGCAGCTCTTCTGGTCGAAGATATTCACTCTGTTCTGGGGGGTTGTTTTGATTGGGGGGGCGATGTTGTTTACGGAGACCAAGAACCCGGTGGTCGAACTTGGCCTGAAGATCGCGTCGTTCACCTATGGTGGCTTGCTCGGCACGTTCTTCCTCGGGCTTTTATTCAAGCGGACAACACAACGTGATGCGTTTGCGGGATTCATCGCTGGCATCATTTCGATGATTCTCGTGCTGACGTACACAAAGATTGATTTCACCTGGCACACGCTGATTGGATGTCTGGTCACCATCGCGGTCGGCAATATTGCCGGGTTGTTTGGCCGGAGAATAAATGCAAAATAGTCCGAACTCAACCCCCTCGCTCCCCCTTCTCTTTGTGAAAGTGGTGGGGGATGAGTTTAGAATAACAGAGAGGAACACATGCACCTTCAACTGATCGACTGGCTGCTGATCATCGGTTATTTTGTGGCGAGCATTGCTATCGGCATATACTATTCGCGTCGGGCAGGTAAAAGTACGGCGGAGTTTTTTCTGTCGGGCCGTAACTTGCCTTGGTGGCTGGCCGGGACATCGATGGTTGCCACAACATTCGCCGCAGACACGCCTCTCGCAGTTACCGAACTTGTCGCAACCAATGGCATCGCCGGCAACTGGCTCTGGTGGAACATGGCGTTCGGCGGCATGCTGACAGTGTTCTTCTTCGCCCGGCTCTGGCGTCGCGCCGGCATTATGACGGACGTTGAGTTGACGGAGCTTCGCTACTCAGGAAAACCGGCTGCATTTCTGCGCGGCTTCCGCTCACTCTACCTCGGCATCTTCATGAACTGCATCATTATGGGATGGGTGAACCTTGCCATGATGAGCATACTCGAAGGACTGTTCGGTATTCCGCGGGACATCGTGCTCTGGTATGTCGTCGGAGCAATGGTGATTACAGCGATGTATTCCGCGGCCTCCGGACTCTGGGGTGTTGCCGTCACCGACGTATTTCAGTTCATCATTGCGATGGGTGGAACCGTTGTTCTGGCGTTCATCGTGCTCGGGTTACCCGAAGTGGGAGGAATTGCCGGCTTGCAGCAGAAGCTTCCGGCCTCGACATTCCAATTCCTCCCGACGATTGGAGAAAGTCCCGCCGAGATTGGGACTTCACTCGCCCTCACTTTCACCGCCTTCCTTGCGTTCATTGCCATACAATGGTGGGCTTCGTGGTATCCCGGCTCCGAACCAGGCGGCGGCGGCTACGTTGCGCAACGCATGATGTCGGCTAAGGATGAGAAGCACTCGCTTCTTGCCACACTCTGGTTTACTATCGCGCACTACTGCCTGCGCCCCTGGCCCTGGATTCTCACCGGACTCGCCACGCTCGTCCTTTATCCGGAGCTTGGCGCCGCCGATAAAAAGCTCGGCTACGTGTATGCAATGCGTGATTTTCTCCCTCCCGGATTGCTCGGTCTTCTGGTCGCCGCGTTCCTCGCTGCATATATGTCCACAATTGCCACCCACCTGAACTGGGGAACATCCTACGTAATCAATGATTTCTACAAGCGATTTGTAAAGAAGGATGGCGATGAAAAACACTATGTGTCAATCGCGCGGTTTGCAACAGCGGGAATGATGGCAATCTCAGTCATTGTCACGGCAAACATGGAGACGATCTCCGGCGCGTGGTCGTTCATTATCGAGGCGGGCGCGGGACTTGGACTCGTTTTGATTCTCCGTTGGTATTGGTGGAGAGTGAATGCGTGGTCGGAGATTGCGGCGATGATCGCACCGTTCATCGGTTACTGGTTCGTTTCCACACAGACAGAAATCAGATTCCCGGAGTCACTCTTCG
>CAZIHJ010000099.1:0-5083 GCA_964538485.1 uncultured Chitinophagales bacterium
GTTTGACCGTTGGCCGGAGTTGAGTGATTACCGGTGGATGTGGGTAAAGGGAACGTAGGCCGTCTGCCCGCCGAGCAACCGGGGTTGTTTGGTTGTGCCTGGTGGTCAAGCACAGAGGCTTGACCTACTGCGCTGAAATTATTCTCTTTGAAAAATGAGCAGTAGGACGACCCTCCGTGGTCGTCCGCAGAGCACCCCCCTGATATACTTCCCCCGCCCCCAATAAAAAACGGGCGAAGCTGACAACACTCCGCCCGTTTCATTCACATCTACTTCACCAACCTACTTCAACACCACCATCTTCATCGTCTCCACATAATTACCGGCAACCATCTTGCAGAAGTACACGCCACCGGGAATGTTCGATGCATCCCAGCTCGCTGAGTATCGTCCGGCGGACTTGCGCTCGTTCACCAATGTTGCCACATGCTGGCCGAGCAGGTCATACACAATGAGCGTAACACCACCGGCACTTGCAAGCTCGTACTGTATGCGGGTGGTTGGATTGAACGGGTTCGGATAATTCTGTTTCAAGGCAAACACCGTGGGAGTGATATCCTCGGGTACATCAGTGAGCACATCGACACGGATTGCTTCGGTGTAATGAACCTCGCCATCAAGATCAATCTGCTTCAGTCGGTAGTAGGGCGTTGCCGCACTGGCTGCGCCATCTGCGTAGCTGTAGGAATGCGGATCGATGGTCGTTCCATTGCCGGGAATGAACACACCCGGGATCGAGGCAAATCCGGTATGCGCGTCCGCTGAGCGCTGGATCTCGAAGCCGTAGTTGTTGGTTTCGCTTACCGTCGTCCATTCCAGCAGAACGCTGTTTTCGCTTGTTGGCGTCCCTGTAAAAGAGGCCAACTGAATGGGCACCGGTGCGCATTCGCCGCCGCCATCCACGCCACACGATATTCCGGTGACGTTCATTGAATAGTTCGCGCATCCAACCCCTACATTCACTTCATGCACAACGATCACAAACGTTGCGCCGGCAGGAACCGTGAATGACATGGAGCTCCCCGTGTTGCTCGAGCCGATGTCTGCAAGATAGCCGGTGCAGAGACTCACCGGATTGAAACTCCCGAGATAGGCCACGGCAAACATGTTGGAACCACATCCGGCAGACAACTCCGCCGTGACACATGCGGAGGAGCCGGACAGATTGGTATACGTGTATGCATCATACGCGCGTGCGCCAACAGCGGTGAACACTCCGGGACAGGCCTTTGGCGCGGTGCAGGTGCCCGGTGTTCCGTCCCGCGTAATACGCCCGGTTTGTGTCGGATCGCCGGGTGCAAGACTGCCCGTCACCGAAACGCCGGGGCATTCGCATGAAGGCAGGGCGAGCACCAGATCTTCGGCAGCGCCCCCCGCATGTGCGACATTAAGCGTGAAGACGATCGGTGTGCCGCAAACAAATGTGGGATCGACACTGACTTCATAATCAACAGTGTTGATTCCCGTTGCTCCGGCCGCAATGTCGGGATAGGCGGACGTTGACTGTGAGATGACAACACCGGGGGTGGTGGTGCTCAGTGTTGCGACAACCGAAGTGGCGGTTGCGTCGCCGGTGTTTCGAAGAGTAAGAGTAAGGTTGGCGCATTCATTGAAGTCAAGCGTGGAGTTGCCATTCCCGCCGCTGACGGATGCGGAAAGATAACTCAATGCGGCGCGCGGCGTGACATCGCTGAACTGGAATGATGCAATACGGGTTTTCCAGGTCGTTCCTCCCGTAAAGCCGATGTACTGGTTGATGTACCAGAAGGTCATTTCATCGTTGGGATCGACGGCGAGCATGGAGTAATCTCCCCACCGGTTTGCCGTGCCCGTTTGCGCTCCCGTGCCGGCAATAATGGTTTGCTCGGCGAGCGTCATGGTTCCTGCAGGATCACCGTCGCGCCGGCCTGTGTAGCGAATGGAAGGGAACATGGATCCGCTGCTCACGGAGTAGGCGAGCGCAATACTGCCGTCTCCGTCCATTGCTGCGCTGCCCATGAAACGATGACTGGCATCCGGCGCGTATGTCCCCTGCTGATTGAGACCCCATCCGGATCCGGTGTTTCTTAATTCGTACCAGCGAACACCGGCATGGTCGGTCGCGTCCCCGTCAACCGTGTGATTGGTGACCAGGGTCTGGTGCGTTCCGAAGTTGCGGTACTGCAGCCGATGCATCAGGAGCTGTGAAATTGCATCAAGCCGCACCGCCGTTCCTGACTGCGGAATACAATTGCGGGAGAACCCGCACATATTCATATCAAACGCAGCCACCGGAATCACCGTCGGTCCGGTAAATGTGGAATTCCCGGGGGTTGTCCAGTCAACATCAAATTCAAAAACTTCAAACCTGTCCGCACCGCCAAAGAACGCGTCATCCTCGACAGACCCGAAATAATTCGGCGCGCCCGCCGGTGGAGCAGCGCCATCAAGATCGGCAGGGAGGAAATGAGACTGTGAGGTCGGTTGAACAAATACGACCATTGCCGCGGGGAGACCGTTCAGCATCGCGTCCCGTTCGAGTGCAACTGCCGCCGGGCCCGCAAAGGTAAGCGAACCACTCGTAAACATGTTGAGCGACATGTAGTATCCGTCGGGCCAGACGCCGAGCTTGGGATAATCAGGCATGTCGGCGAATTCAAACGCGTACCTGTGCCAGGCACCAAGCGGGTCACTCGTTTGCGATACGGCAACGAGTTCATAAAACGGACCGTTGGGAAATGTCGGCAAGGAGAACTGGCTGACCACCCAGCGATCTGCAAGATGATCATACAACACAATCGGGTCGCCATCATTTGTGCCCGTCCACGCTCCGACGAATCCATCCCACAGCATGCTGTTGTCCGCGGGACCGAAGAGGGTGTTCCCGGATTTTCCATAGATGGCAAACGAGGAGTTCACCATTTCAATAACGTGGTTCGGGCCAACATCAATATTCGGGTCGGAAGGATAGACGCCCTGCCGATTGCCAATGCCTTCGAAATTCACCAGGGGCACGTTGAATGTTCCCGTCCCGTTTCCTTCCTGCACTGCTCCATCGGTACGTCCGGATTCCACCGCGGTCTGTTGGGGTGACCGGCCTTCCATGAAACCGTGGTTGGGCACGGAGTTCTTCTTCCATCGTCCGCGTCTCTCCAGTGGTGGAATAAACCGCATATCCCGTAAAGCCGGAGATGTGTCGTGATGCGTAGAGAGAGAGACGGTCGTGGGTTGATTGGGGGAAGAGTGTGTTACAGCAGGGAGTGAAACGGAAAGAAGTATACATGCAACGAGCAATTGTCTCATCAACCGACCCCTTCGATGGTGGAACTGACTGTTGCTTTTCAGCAAGGCGTTACAGCTACACTGTAGCTGATTGCAAGTCAAGATACTAAAGGGGGGGAGGATTGTCAATCATCTCTTCTGTCCGGCCATCAGGATTTCGGTAATTCTCGCGAGATGGTGGTCATCATGCTCGGCTACAAAGAACGCCAGATCGATGACATTCATCGGTTGCATTAACCGCGGGTGCATTGCAGTGCGTTGCACGTCAGGTTCTTCAAGCCCTTCAAGATGAGTGATGATGTCGAGTCGTGCACGCCTGAAGTGTGCGAGGATGTCCTCCAGCGGTCTGTTGTTGTGTCCGGCCTCGGTCGTTTTCCTGTTTGCCATGTCCGCTGCGGAAAGAACATGAACACCTGCGGCAAACTCCCGCATCCGGTGCGACCAGAGGTCTTCGAGGTCCAGAAGATGGCCGGCGTGTTCCTGAATGGACCATCCGTCGCCAAACGGTTGCGTGCGTATGGTTTCCGGAATGTCGCTCAGCCGCTCAACCAGCCGCGCAGGTGTGCCGCGCAATCTCTCCACCACATTTGGAAACATCGTCACCGGCAGTTCAAACTTGAATGAGCGTTCGACCCATCGTTTTGGAATGATCATCATTTCCTCCCGGAGAATATTCGCTTGATCTGTGTGAGATGATTAATGTCGTGTCCGGCGAGCAGGTCAACGATGCGTGTAACGGTTTCCTTGCCGCGCTCCTGGTGGATCCCATACTGTTTCCACTTGCTCTTTGGCAACGATTTCAAAAGAGCAAGATTTGCCTCGCGCTGGACGCGTAGCATCTCCAACGCGAGTCGCGGATCCTTGTGCAGATAGCCGGAGTGTAACTGCCATCGGTTCTGATCGTAGGCCTGAATCGGCACACGGTTCTTGCTCAGTACCAGCCGTATCCTGTATCCCACCACCATCTCGACTTCTGCAAAGTGGGCAAGAATTTCCGCGGCAGACCACTTTCCGCGTGCCGGACGTTTGCTCAAGCGCGCCAGCGACTTTCCCTTCACCAGAACCTCAAGCTGTTTTGGCGTGCGATTCAATGTTGAATACACATTCCGCCCTTTAATGTAACCGAGCAGACGCCGTGTGTACTGTTGTGGTGTTTCCTGCATGGTGGCTCCTAAATGGTTTGGAGGTTGTTAACGGTGCGTTCGTTGGAGACATTGCCGGTATTGACAGTCGTTGCTGGTTCGAAGAGCATCAGGTATACTTCTTCCTCTGCAACGGGACGGTGCTCGACACCCCGCGGCACAATCAGAAACTCGCCGGGAGCAAGAACGATTGTTCGATTACGAAGTTCCATCCTCAAAGTTCCCTTCACTACGAAGAACAGTTCGTCCTCATTGTCGTGGTGGTGCCAGACAAATTCCCCTTTGAGCTTTACGAGCTTCACGTGCTGACCGTTCAGTTCACCAACGATCTTCGGAGTCCAGTGCTCGGCGAAGAGAGAGAATTTCTCGATGAGGTTGACCTTATCCATGACAAGATTCCTATTGGTTGATGGAGATTGTCGGATCGGCGATCCGACCTACAATTACATCTCGAGCGTTCCACGCAAGACGGTGACTGCGCTTCCACCGACCTTCACTGTTTCAATATTATCTTTCGGCCCTACCACTTCCACGAACGCATGGCCAGGCCGGTTCATCCAATGTCCTTGTTCAGCGATGAACGTGGGTGATGCGATGAGTCCGTGGTGCCAGAGATACGCCGCCATCCCGCCTGTGGCAGAACCGGTGAACGGGTCCTCCATCGTATCGGGCGGGACGCC
>CAZIHJ010000099.1:5183-7065 GCA_964538485.1 uncultured Chitinophagales bacterium
GCAAGAAACTCCGGCCTCTTCTGCGACATGATGATCTGTTGCACCTTGCCATTCTGTGCTCGTATCTCAACGGGTATCGGCCCGACTTTTAGTTCAAGAGAAATATGGGTGATGTCGCCAGTCAGTTTCAGCCGCCCCGAATCTACCAACGCAAAAATCGTTGCAATGGTAGGATGACCCGCCATCGGGATTTCTTCTGCCGGAGTGAAGTAGCGGGCACCGATGTCAGCGATATGGGATTTGATAACGAACGCGGTTTCGGAAAGATTCATCTCCCGTGCAATGGCGAGCATCGTTGCATCATTAAGCGCATCGGCATCAAACACAACGGCGCATGGATTCCCCTTGAGCGGACGATCCGTGAACGCGTCAACTTGATACAGGGGGAATGATGTCATGTGTTCTTATGAGTGGTTGAGATGCGATTGAATTGCCCGGGCAAACCGTTCCGGCGCCTGATTGCTTTGTCCGAGAAAGAGTCCCGGTTCGATGATTTCCAATTCCATCAGATGGAACCGCCCGTCTTCCATCACCCCATCGACTCTCGCGTATAAAAGAGGAGATGGAACCTTAGAGAGGATGTTGCGGGCCGTTTCAATCAAGTCAGCCGTCGGACTCGCGGCTACCACAGTTCCACCGAAATCCGACTGGACACGGAAATCCCCGTTCTTCGGGCGCTTGATTACGGCATGACTGTATTCGCCGCCGAGAAACACCAGCGACCATTCGCCCTCACTCTGGATACTCTTCATGAATGGTTGAACCATCACATCGTTGGACTTCAGCAGCAGTTCCAACTTCGGTTGATCCATCACCGCCCGTTCATCCGAGGTCATCCACGTGTTGTACGCCGTGGCGGAAATGGTTGGCTTGACGACAGCGTTTCTCCAGCCCCTGTCTTGCAGAGTGGATTCCAGTTGTGCGGAAGAGCCGCGTGCAAGCCAGGCGGTTGGAACTATGTCGATTCCCGATGCGGAAAGTTCCGCAAGATAATTCTTCTCCATATTCCAGTAGAGAATTTCAAGAGGATTGATGAGTCGCACCCCGTCGCGCTTTCGTTCATCCAGCCAGCTGCGAAACTCGACCGGCTTAAGATAATAGTCCCAGGGCGAACGGACAATCACAGCCCCAAACGCTTTCCAGTTCACCTCGCCATCATCCCAAACGAGAGGAGCGACGCTGATGCCGAGATTTTTCAAAGGAGCTACAACGAGGCGATCATCATCGGTGAGGTTGGCATGGTCGCGGGATGTAAGAAACCCGATATGTGTCATCCTGCGTTCTCAAGAACTTCAGGTTCGCGCCTCGGCTGGCTGCCCCTGTTCTTTGGTTCAACGCGAATCGCTTTCCCCCTCGACTGATTGTTGATAATCAACACAACTCCGACAATGATGACGGCAGCGGCGATCATTGTGCGGAGTGTCAGTTCTTCACCCGCAAACGCCCAGCCCAGAATAACAGCGATGACCGGGTTGACGTATGCGTAAGTTGCCACGCGCGAAGCGCTCGCTACTCGCAGTAACCAGACGTACGCACTGAACGCGATGAGCGATCCGAATACGGTCAAATAAAGAAGCGAGGCAACCGAGAGGAAGGAGAATGTCTCCGGATTAAAACGAGCACCTTCACCGGCCGCAAATCCTGCAATCATCAGCAACGCACCGCCGGCCAGCATTTGCATTGCCGTACTCATCAAAGGCGAGGCGGGAAGTTCTGTTTTCTTGGAATACAGCGATCCCGCCGCCCAGGCGATCGTTGCGGCCATCAGCGCAGCCATGCCGATCAAGCTGATGGAGTGTTCGTTCGTTGCCTCCCACGGAGCAATCAGCATTAGAACGCCGAGCATACCGACGACAAGTCCCGCAATGATGCCGCGGTTTGG
>CAZIHJ010000099.1:7165-10879 GCA_964538485.1 uncultured Chitinophagales bacterium
GGAATCGTTTCAATGGCAAACCGGATTGCAAGGTATGTCGATCCCCAGATAATATACACCGCCGCAAATGCGGCGATGAGACGAGCTTTCGATCCCCCGCGCTCAAGATATTCCGTCACTGTCGCGTCTCTCTTCCTGTATGGTTATTGATTCTGTAATTTTGCATGAGCCCGTCTTCCAATTTCCGTGAGTACGGAAAGTAAATACTCGACGTGCGTTGCTGTCGTTCTGTGGTTGACCGAGCAGACGCGAAGCGCGGTCTTGCCGTTCAACTTTGTGCCGGTGAGAAATACCCGCCCGTCTCTTTCCACTTCTTCGAGGATGAACGAATTAAGTCTGGAAAGATAGTCTTCGTCACCGCGTACGTGAGTGTCCGTCGTCCGATAGCGGAAGCAGACAATCGAAAGAGGTGAGGGAGCCAATTGCTCGAATTCATCCGACCGATCGATCAAACCAGCGAGATGTCGGATGGTTTGGATATTTCCTTCGATATTACCCTTGAGGAGCGCGGTGCCGTATGCCTTGAACGTCATCCATACTTTCAATGCACGGAATCCGCGGGAGAGCTGGAAGTTGTACTCCATGAAATCGAACCGTTCCTCTCCGTTGGAAGGAGACCGGAGATATTCCGGGATAACGCTGTAACTACTACGCAAGTGGTCGCGATTCTTCACGAGTGCACAACCCGTCTCAAACGGAACGTACAGCCACTTGTGAGGATCAAGTGCAATGGAATCGGCCCGTTCAATTCCCTTGAAAAGATGTCCGACGGTTGTCGTTGCAGCGGCAGGACCGCCATAGGCCGCATCAACGTGGAACCACATGTCATTCCGTTGCGCGATGTCTGCAAGGGTATTCAATGGATCCACGGCGCCGGTATTCACTGTCCCACCGTTACCAATGATGCAGAACGGATGGAGCCCAGCCGCCCTGTCCGCACCGATCTGTGCTTCCAGTGCATTCAGGTCAATGGTGAAGTTATCGTTGGTCGGAATCTTTCTGAGGTTGTCCCGACCGAGGCCAAGCATGTCCATGCTTTTATCAATACAGGAATGTCCCTCGCGCGAAACATACAGGATCATCGGTGATCCACCGTTTGCACCACGCTGCTTGATGTCGAAGGGCGCTTTCGCATCACGCGCTGCTTTTAAGCATGTGAGGTCTGCCGCCGAGCCACCGGTAAGCAGAACGCCAGCGGCATCAATCGGATACCCGATGAACTCCGCGATCCAACGAATCACCTGGCGTTCCATCTCCGTCGGTCCGATCCCGAGATGCCACTTGCCCATGTTTTGATTCAGCGCGACAGCGAGAAGTTCGCCTATAATGCCGGCCTGGTTTCCACCGGACATGACGTACGCGTAAAAATTGGGGCTGATATTGAGCGTGGCGTTGCCGAAGACATCCTTTTGCACCCGAGAAATGAGTGAAGGGATATCTGAACCGGTTGTCTGCAACTGCTCGTCAAACAAATTCCGTGCATCGGTCGGCGTCATGTAGTTAAAGACGGGTTTGTGGTCAAGTCCTGCGTACAGATCCACCGCGGCATCGGCTGCCTGATGCAACATGTGCCGGAATTCCTCGAGTGGCATGTCCAGCGGCGCATGGGTCTGTCTTGCCGGGTACTGCACGTCGGTCGTTTCGGGGTGAGTCTTCTTCATCACTATTCCTTTTCTGATGGAGACCAATATATCAAACCGATACGAACCAGAACAGATTCAGTTGCTTGCAATTGTGACCATAACAGTTTAACTTGGACAAGAATTGTACAGGCCGTGCTGACTTCGCACAGGATAAGCAACCTTTTCTCCACCTTCCACCGAAAAACAGGCAACAAAATGGAATCAATGAATACGGTATCCAGCCCCGAAAAGACGCACCTCTATGAAGATGTGGCAAACAAAATTGCCCGACTTATCGACCAAGGGACGCTGAAACCCGGCGAACGCATCCCGTCTGTTCGCAAGCTCAACGCACAGATGGGCGTCAGTGTTTCGACGATTCTGCAATCGTATTTGTTGTTGGAGGATCGTGGGCTTATCGAAGCGCGACCCCAGTCTGGATTCTACGTAAAGCTTCGGACTCGCGAACTTGCCCCCGAGCCGAAGATGAGCAGTCCGAACGGGGCCGCGTGTCGTGTCGGCATCGGCGAGCTTGCCGCGGAAGTTCACGAAGCGTTGCTCAGTCCGGATATTGTTCCGCTCGGCGCGGCAACGCCGGGAATGCATCTCCTGCCCACGACAAAACTGAACAAGATTCTCGCGTCGGTTGCGCGGAACAATGGACAGGAAACCAACAGGTACGACCTCACGCTCGGCAACACGGAGTTGCGCCGGCAAATTGCGCGACGCTCTCTTGACTGGGGATGCAATTTCTCGGTGGAAGAAATCGTGACGACCGTTGGCGCGACGGAAGCGCTGAACCTCTGTCTGCGCGCGGTTACCAAACCGGGCGACACGGTCGTCGTCGAATCGCCAACATACTTCGGGTTCCTTCAGATTCTGGAAAGTCTCAATCTCAAAGCCCTGGAAATCTCCACGCACCCGCGTGACGGAATTTGTCTTGACGCGCTGGAAAGCGCTGTGAAGCGTCAACCGGTTGCGGCATGTTTCATCATGTCCAACTTCCATAACCCGCTTGGGAGTTGCATGCCGGAGAAGAATAAAAAACAACTCGTCGATCTCATGGCCAAGCGCGGGATTCCCATTATCGAAGATGATGTCTACGGCGACCTGTCATTCAGCAACGAGCGGCCCAAGACACTGAAGTCGTACGACAAGACCGGCACGGTGTTGCTGTGCTCGTCGTTCTCCAAAACACTCTCGCCCGGCTACCGTGTCGGCTGGACTGCGCCGGGGAAGTTCATGCAGCAGGTGCGCCGATTGAAGCTCGTCAACACGATTTCGACCGCGACGTTGCCGCAGATGGCGATTGCAGAAATGCTGCAGAGCGGCGGCTATGATCGCTATCTCCGCTCGATGCGCCGGTCACTTGCTTCACAGGTGCAGATCATGACGCAGGCGGTGGCAAAGTATTTCCCCGAAGGCACAAAGATGACACGGCCATTGGGTGGGTTTGTGTTGTGGGTGGAACTGCCGGGATCCGTGGATTCCGTGGAGTTGTACCGCAAGGCGATGGAGAAGAATATCAGCGTCGTGCCGGGGCCCATGTTCTCAGCGAAACGGCAGTACAAACAGTTCATCCGGCTCAACTGCGGTCACCCGTGGTCCGAGCGGATTGAGCAGGGATTGATCACCATCGGACGACTAGCTGAGAGGATGATGTAGCGATGGCGAAATTCAAAGTTACACTCGAATACGAAGGCACACGCTACAGCGGCTGGCAGATACAGAAGAACGCGCGGACGGTGCAGGGAGAACTCATCGCCGCAACCCGCAAGGTGTTTGCCACAGAGAAAGTTGACCTGCAAGGTTCGGGTCGTACCGATGCCGGCGTCCATGCACTGATGCAAGTTGCCCACCTGGATGTGCAGACGATGCTCGGGCCTGAGATTATCCGGATGAAGGTGAATGACGAACTCCCTGCCGACATCAATATTATCGAAGTCGAGAAAGCGTCGGCCAATTTCCATGCACGACATGATGCCACAGCACGGAGTTATCTCTATCAGATCTCGCGACGGCGTACGGCCTTTGGCAAGCGGTATGTCTGGTGGATAAAAGACAAGCTCGATTTCAGGAAGATGGATGAAGC
>CAZIHJ010000100.1:0-10845 GCA_964538485.1 uncultured Chitinophagales bacterium
AGTTTGGTCAATCAGGGGAAACTTCGGAAATCAAGATGCCTGTGGTTCGCGTTTGTTGCAGGAGTGTTTGTTGCTCTTGTGCATCCACGCGTGCATGCGCAAACAACGAGCGACATTCTCGGGACCAATATTCTTTCCGGGGACTCCGCCGATGCAGCAGTTCAACGATTTCTCATTTCTCAATTTCCATCATTTCCGAACCCTGCCTCCTCTTTAGAATGGCAAGATCATGCGTCTCGTGTACGTGATACACTACGCCAGATTCTCACCAATCCTCCAATCCCGGAACAAGTACCACATCGCATTGAATCACGAGGCATCCTGGATGGCGATGGTTATCGCATTGAGAAACTGATCTTCGAAGTGTACGAAGGATTCGAGATCCCTGTAAACATCTACATCCCCGACTCGCTGAATGGTAGAGCACCGGTTGTCCTGAATCCGAACGGTTTCTTTCTTGAGGGGAAGGCCACCGATTGGGTTCAACGCCGGTGTGGAAATCTAGCGAAGATGGGATACATCGCGATCTCGTGGGACTTCATTCATACCGGAGAGCGCGGAGGATGGAACGGTATCGGGCTTTCCGGGAACAACACGTACTATTCCGTATGGTGGCGTATTGCCGGAGCAAACAGCCTTGCGCTTTCCGTAGGTGAGACGATCGCTATTCTGGATCTAGTCATGACAATGCCGCAAGCGGACACGACACGCATTGGAATTGTGGGTTCATCGCAAGGAGCTGTTACAGCGTTGCTTGCATCAGCGATTGATGAGAGGATTGGAACGACTGTGTCTGTTGTGCCATCCATGCCCGCAAAGAAGGCTCCGTTCACCTCAACAGGGCATTTCACAGAACGCAACTATGTTATCTGGGACGGAACATTTACTCCATCACTCTTCACAGACGTTTCTGACATGGCCGAATTCATAGCACTCTGCGCTCCGCGCAAAGTGTTGATGATCTCCGGAACATCGGATATTACTCCGCCTGGTTGGATTGGAGAAGAAGTTGAGCAAGCACGTCAAATTTATGGTTTGGTGGGTAACTCTGACGCGTTGCGTCACGACAGTGTGGAGATGGGACATGAGTACGGGCTCGCTGCTCGCCTGCGCACATACAACTGGCTGAAGCGTTGGTTTGATAATGATACAAATGAGGTGATCTCGGAGTTTGAAACGATCCTGTGGTCTCTGGACAGTTTGCGCTGTGGGATGGATCCGACATCAGCAACAATTATTTCTGAAGGGAATGCCCTGCTTTCAGGGATTACGAAACCAGACTATTTGCCATCAACTGCAATTGAAGCAAGGATGATGCAGCATGAAATCGACGCATCATTCATTGACAATGCTCATCAGTTCAGCGACTCCATCTTGGGGATTACAGTTTACGGCACAATTGCTAATGCCGCAATGAGTGTTACTCGTTCGGTATTGGATCATAAGAGCGGACTACGGACACCATTCATCTTTGTCGCGCCAGTCGGAGTAAATACAGAGGTCTGCGTAGTTATGCTCTCTGACTCCGGCAAACGTTCAGTCTCCGCCCCTTTGGTAGACAGTCTGATTGCACACGGATATAGTGTCTGTGCTTTTGATCCACTTGGTACTGGCGAGATGGCCTTTGAGAATTTCAGCACACGTGTTCTCTCATATTATCTGGAGATGTTCGACCAAACGCTTATCAGTGTGGGACGCAGCCAGGCTGACGAAATGATCAGGTACATAAAGCAGCGGGGGATAAGTCGGATCGCAGTTGTTGCGGACGGACCGCTCTCTCAAGCCCTTGCTTCGACGGTGTCAACATCAGAGGATGTGGGAGCCTTGGCTGTGAACAACGGGCTGGATGGATACCAGGAATCCCTTCCGGGTGGATATCCGATGAAGGCCCCGGCGTTCAAACAATTCAAGAACTCATTCAGAACTTCGGATACTCCTGGTCTCTCTGCAATTGTTTCGCCGAAGCCGTTACTGCTCTCCAACATAAGAAATCTTGATGGCAGTCTCCTCACAGATTCCTCACGAACTCTCGGGACGGTGGAGAGATTTCATAGTGCTTTTGGAAAGAACCATTTGTTGACCCAAGTCCAAGACTCGTCAACAACACATATGCAAACGTTTCAATGGCTGGCGAAAGTCTATCCTCCGTTCGGGCGTCTGCATGTGATTGGCATTCCGGACAGTGTCGTTCTGGAAGACTCTGCATACAGTTCAGGATTGCTGACGAACCACCCGGGCAATCAACAGATTGACCTCCTTGAGGCCCCAGAGTGGTTATCTGTGAACAGCGAAACCGGTTTGCTTTCAGGTGTGGCGATTGCGCGAGCAGAAACTGCGCAAGTTGTCCGATTGCGTGTGTTAACAGACCTTGGTGATTCATTGCAATACAGTTACCGTCTGAATGTTATCCACCAAAACCATCCACCGGTTGTGTTATCACTCCCGGACACAGTTGGACAGGAAGACAGTCTCTATACGTACGCAATTGACGCTACAGATATTGACACAATGTACTTTGGTGACATACTGAGATTCGCCATGTCATCAGCACCATCATGGTTGCACGTTGATTCGATAAGCGGACTACTCAGTGGAGTTCCATCGGCCTCCGATGTCGGCGACACCGTGGTAACGATCATCGTAACAGATGGCAATGGGGGAGAAGCCGTGCAACAGTTTCCACTGAGAATTCACCACACGAATCATGCGCCTGTATTTGCCTCCCAGCCCGTGATTCATGCCGTTGAAGATTCAGTGTATATCTATCACTCGTTTGCAAGCGATGTGGACAGCATCTTGTTTGGGGACGGGATCAAATACTCGTTTATCAGTCAGCCCGCCTGGCTTTCGATTGACTCAGTATCCGGAGTTGTCTCAGGTACTCCGCGCATTGACAATCTTGCGGATACAGCGATTGTAATTGTTGCGCGGGACGATTCAGGGTCGAGTGTGGAGCAGTCGTTTCATATCAGCATCAGGCATGTGAATCATTCGCCGGTGATAATCTCCACCCCGATTCTGGATGCGTACGAGGACTCTCAATATACCTACACTCTGGTGGTGGTTGACCCGGACACACTGATTGGAGAGTTCGTCGACATCAACGTGCTGCGCGCTCCCGGCTGGCTCTCAATGGATCAAGGCAGCGCTCACCTGCGCGGAACTCCGGGCGCGGTCCACGTTGGTGTTGACACAGTCATCGTCGAAGTAAGAGATGATTCAGGGGGAACAGATGTCCAGTTGTTCAGATTGCAGGTACATCATGTGAATCATGCTCCGGTGTTTGTGAGCATACCGGAGACTGTTGCCGTTGAGTCTATCCCATATGAGTACGTTGCGAGAGCACAGGATGCCGATACACTCTTTGACGATTCAATCCGGTATCGCGCTATTGTCCTGCCACCGTGGCTTGAGTTTAACGAGCTGAATGGAGTTCTCAAAGGAACTCCCACCGGAAAAAATCTGGGTATACATGAAGTCATTCTGCGGGCGACTGATCGATCCAACTTGGACACCGACCAGCACTTCGCAGTAAGGGTGATGTATCTGAATCATCCTCCTGTTATTACCTCAGTCCCGGTAACGACTACTCAAGAAGATTCAATGTATATATACGCAATTCAGGCCTTTGACGAGGACATTCCAAACGGCGATTATATTCGTTATCACCTCAAGACCTCCGCAACGTGGTTGACGATTGATAGCACTACAGGAACGATCACGGGGGTTCCCCATGTTCACCACGTGGGAATAAGTCGTGTTTCCATTGTTGCGTATGACTTGCAGGGCGACACAGCCCGTCAGGAGTTTATGCTCCGTGTTGAACATACGAATCATCCGCCTGCAATTCTGAGTGACCCTGTGAGAGAGGCGACCGAAGGTGAATGGTATGAATACAGAGTGATTGCCTCTGACCCGGACAGTGCGTTCGGTGATCTCCTGCGGTACAGGCTTTCCATAAGGCCGACCTGGCTTTCGATTGATAGCGTTTCGGGGTTGATTACAGGATTGCCGACAAGAGTGAATGCGAAAGATACGGTAGCCGAGGTTGAAGTTCTGGAATTGGTTGGAGGTTCCAGGACCAAAAGGGGAGAGTCTGGCCCCGTTTCAGTTCGTCAACTTTTCCCCATAGTCATCACGAGGGTAAATCAGCTACCGGAATTTATCAGCATTCCCGATACAACTGCAATTGCATCAGAGGAATACTCATATACTGTTCAAGTTTTTGATGCGGATAGTTCTGATGTCGTTCGATGCGAATTGGCGGACGGCCCGGAGTTTTTAGTGTTTGATACGCGAACATCTACCCTGAGAGGCATCGTGCCACCAAACGTTACAGGGAAGATCCCGGTTCTCCTGATGGCTCAGGACAATCATGGAGGCAAAACATACCAATCATTCAGTATTCAAGTGGTTCGAACGAACAAGATAACGAAGACCAACCTTGAAGCGGATACCTCTGCAGTTCCAGCGGGCAACGAAGTTCACACGGTAAGCTCGACTCCGGTGTTCGGCGTTGAATCCGGGACATTCAGTGTTGCTCAGAATTTCCCGAATCCATTTAATCCTCAAACAACAATTACCTACTCATTGCCTGAGGAATCACTCGTTAACATTGCAATATATAATGTTCTTGGACAACATATTGCAACGTTGATGGAGGGTTATCAATCAACAGGAATCCACTCTGTCTCCTGGAGAGCTGAAGAATCTGAAAGACAGCTTCCGGGTGGAGTCTATTTCTGTCGCATGCATGCAGCATTGCGTTCGAGCGGTAATACAAATCTCGTCATGTTGAGAATGTTACTGGTGAAATAAATTATGGGACGCCAGCGCAGGAGAGGTTCATGTAGGAATGTTGATAAGTTTTTTTCTAAAAAATTTGGATTCTGTTTTTCAATTCGTTAGCTTCACACGGTTCGTCATACGAATGGTGGGATACCATAGGGTAATGCACGAGACACGATCGGTGTCCGATAGTTCTCTTGCTAATATACTCAGGCGAAATTGGAGAGCGCTCGCTGCGATCGTTGCGATCTCCTCTGATACCTTGATTGTTGCTGCGAGCTTCTGTCTTGCGAGCATCGTTGTATATCCATCCCTGCTTTTGGTCGACCTTCTGCGATCCCATTCACACCTTTTGTTCTACACAATTTCATTGATTGTTATTGCTTTTACGGCACTGGGACATTACCGGATCATTTCACATATTCCCCGTAAAAGACATTTTCTGGTCGCTATCAGAGCGTATCTGTACAGTACATCAATTATCCTGTGCACGTTGTTCCTTTTCCAGAATAGCTTCTACACGAGGGAATTTCTGGCGGTTTTTTTCGGGGTGTTGCCTTGTATTTATGTTATTGTATGGAGTGTATTGCGGTTCCTGCGCAGCAGACTCTGGAGGTTGCGCCTGGGTCGCTGGAATACCCTTATCGTTGGATTCGACAAAAGCGCAGACCGAATGTTGAGCCGCATGTCTGCGTTTCCAGAGCTGGGATATGATGTAGTCCGGGTTATGAAATCACCCGGATCAGCAGATGGTTTCGTTCATGTGAACCAGGAGGATGTGGAGTCGTCCATTACGACCGAGCAGATTGAACATATTGTCCTTTCCTCATCGCACCTCAACGGCTCTTTTGACACTCTGGAAGACCTCTGCAGACGGCACAATGTGCGCATGAGCCTTGTCTCGAATGAGTCGGATGACCTGTTTAACCGTACAAACATTTACGATCTTGCCGGTATTCCGGTGTTTTCGCCGCACCGCCGCCAGGTGGATACAGCGAAACGCGTTGTGAAACGCGCCTTCGATTTTCTTGCGGCGTCGATTCTGCTCTGCATTCTCTCTCCTGTGTTCTTCGTGATTGCGATAGCGACAAAGATCGAATCCCGGGGACCTGTGTTCTTCAAGCAGCGTCGGGCACTGAGTGACCAGGATACACCGTTTGAATTCTATAAATTCAGGAGCATGCACCATACGGCTGATGAGGCGAAGGAAAGTCTGATTGATCTGAACGAATCGAACGGGGCATTATTCAAGATCAAGAATGACCCCCGATTGACAAAAGTGGGGCGGTTCATTCGTCGCCACAGCCTTGATGAATTGCCACAACTGTTCAATGTTGTCAAAGGTGAGATGAGTTTAGTGGGGCCGCGACCGCTTCCGGTGAAAGATTTCAAGCTCCTTGATGAACGTGACCACCTCGGCGGGTATTTTCGAAACCGGAGCAGGGCGAGACCCGGAATGACAGGTTTATGGCAAGTATCAGGCCGTAGCGATCTGGGCTTTAGAGAAATGGTTTTGCTTGATTTGTATTACGTTGAGCACCAAACATTGCTGTTTGATATCGAGATCCTCGTTCAGACAATCCCGGTGGTGTTGTTTGGAAAGGGTGCATACTGAACTTCGCAGCGTTGTTTCTGTGAACACAGATTGTTCCTTCCACGAAACATGTTCCCTTGAGTCTTGTCGGGCTTATTCAACTCCTTCCCCTGGCTCATCCCCCTTTGTTTATCTAACAACTTTTTTGTATACTTTAGCCCTCAACTGTAGCAATTACTATCAATTAGGAGAATAGTTTGAAACTCAGTGTTATTGGAACCGGCTACGTAGGGTTGGTGGTGGGAACCTGCTTTGCTGAATCTGGCAACGATGTCATTTGTGTCGACATTGATGAGAACAAGCTGAAAACACTCGCCAAAGGTGAGAGCCCGATATACGAACCGGGGCTTTCGGACCTGCTGAAAAAGAATATTGAGGAGCAGCGTCTCACCTTTACTTCCGACCTGGCCCTCGCTGTGAATAAATCTCTTATTATCTTCCTTGCCTTGCCAACTCCGCAGTCAGAGGATGGATCAGCCGACCTGCAGCATGTATTGAAGGCAGCGAAGGAAATAGGGAAGTGCATGAACGGGTACAAGGTAATCGTCAACAAGAGCACCGTACCGGTCGGTACCGCCGACAAGGTGCGGGAGATTATTGCCCAAGAGACCAAGCACGAATTCGATGTGGTGTCCAATCCTGAGTTTCTGAAGGAGGGCGCAGCAATTAATGATTTTATGAAGCCGGACAGAATCGTGGTTGGCACCAAGAGCGCCAAGGCACTCGCCTTGATGCAAGATCTCTACGGGCCATTCATCCGCACGGGTAACCCGTTCATTGTCATGGATGAGCGAAGCTCCGAACTCACAAAGTACGCGTCGAATTCATTCCTTGCGACGAAGGTTTCATTCATGAATGAGATGGCAAATCTGTGCGATCGTGTCGGTGCAGACATTGACCTTGTCCGGAAGGGAATGGGTACGGATCCACGGATTGGAACGCAATTCCTTTTTGCCGGTATCGGGTACGGTGGATCGTGCTTTCCCAAAGATGTAAGCGCTTTAGTCAACACAGCGGCTTCCAACAGTTATAGCTTTGATATCCTCAAATCTGTGGAGCACGTGAATGCCCGCCAGAAAACGATGATCGTGGACAAACTCCGGAAGCACTTTGGTGGAGCGTTACAAGGAAAAACCTTTACCATATGGGGGCTCTCGTTCAAACCAAATACGGATGATATGCGCGAAGCACCGTCGTTGGTGATTATCGAGGCATTACTCAAGGAAGGTGCAAAGCTCCGTGTTCATGATCCGGTTGCCATGACGGAAACCAAACACCGTATCGGGAATACGGTTGAGTATTTTGACAACAACTACGAGGCGTTGCGTGGTGCGGATGCACTTGTCGTCGTCACCGAATGGAACGAGTTCCGGCGTCCGGATTTTGAACGCATGAAGGGATTGATGAGAGGGGCGGTAATTTTTGACGGACGCAACATCTACGACCCTGCGCGGTTGAAGGAATTCGGCTTCGCATACTACGGAATGGGGAGAAGTGGTGGCAACGACTAACACCCCGCATGCAGTGGTAACCGGGGGTTCCGGATTTCTTGGTTCTCATCTTTGCGACCGCCTTCTTGCAGAGGGATTCCGTGTTACGGCCATTGACAACCTCGTCACCGGCGACACAAAGAACACGGCGCACCTCTTCGGCAACCCGAATTTTCATTTCGTGCACCATGACGTGACCGAGTACATGTTTATTGACGGCCGGGTGGATTTCATTCTCCATTTTGCTTCACCCGCCAGTCCGATTGATTATCTAAAGCTCCCGATTCAAACCTTGAAAGTCGGTTCTCTCGGTACGCACAAGGCCCTTGGTCTTGCAAAAAGCAAAGGCGCCCGGTTTCTTCTTGCTTCCACCTCTGAAGTGTACGGCGATCCTGTCATCCATCCCCAACCCGAGTCATATTGGGGAAATGTGAACCCCGTCGGTTTGCGCGGAGTGTACGACGAAGCGAAGCGGTTCGCAGAAGCAATGACAATGGCCTATCATCGCTATCATGCCGTTGATACGAGGATCGTGCGGATCTTCAATACCTACGGACCACGTATGCGCTTGAATGACGGTCGGGCTATTCCGGCGTTCATTTCCCAGGCGCTTGCCGGGGAGGACGTGACGGTGTTCGGTAATGGCAGTCAAACGCGGAGTGTGTGTTATGTCGATGACCTTATCGAGGGCATTTTCCGTTTGTTGATGTCTGATGAAGATGACCCCGTCAACATCGGCAACCCGGATGAACTCAATATGCTTTCTCTTGCGAAGGAGGTCATTGCCCTCACCGGCAGCAAGAGCAAGATCGTGTTCAAGGAACTTCCCGAAGACGATCCTAAGATCCGCCAACCCGATATTTCACGCGCCAGATCAATTCTGAATTGGACGCCGCGCGTTGGAAGAAATGAAGGGTTGAAAAAGACGATAGAGTACTTCACCTCCCAGGTGCGGTAACCAACAAAGCAGTCGAATGCAATGAGCCTGCGAACATTGGTAGTGATGGTATCCATCGTGAGTGTGTTGAAGGTGGACGGAAATGCGCAGGAGAGGACAGAAATCGTGGGCGATACTACCACTGTTGCTTCATGCAATATTTCCTTGCCGGATTCCGGCGGCGTAAGCGTCACCCGACTTGCCATAGTAGGAGGATCAGTTGCCGGAGCGATGACCGCGATTCACGTGTACCAATCGAATGGTTGGTGGAAAGATAACCGCCGGTCATTCCATTTCCGGGAAGACCTCACCTACGCACTGCACGTCGACAAGATCGGCCATTTCTTTGGTGCAAACGGTGCAACATTCGTCATGAGTAAGGCCTTCCGTTGGGCCAACTATTCTGAAACAACTTCTCTCTTGCTCGGCGCCGGCGTCTCGACCCTCTTTCAAACGTATATCGAAATCGAGGATGGCTTTTCTACCTGGGGATTTGACCGCGTTGATTTTGCAGCCAATGTTGCCGGAGCATGGTACCCGGTCGCCCAACATTTTGTTCCGGCATTGCAAGATTTCAATCTGAAGCTGAGCTATCTTCCTTCAGAAAATATCAATGCGCCGGGCGCCTTTCCCGGACAAAAGCACCTGATGATGGACGATTATGAGGGACAGACATTCTGGTTGAGTGTAAAAGTGAACAACATCCTCCCCAAAACTGTCGAACCGCTATGGCCCGACTTCCTCGCCATCTCTATCGGTTATGGTGCGCGCGATATTCTCTCTCCACACCCCTATCGTGTGTATTTCATCGGGCTCGACTATGACATGACGAAAATTATTCCGCAGACAAGCGGGTTTCTTCGCACGCTCAGTGAAACACTGAATTTCATACGGTTTCCTGCTCCTGCGATTCAACTTTCACCCAACGCTATTTGGTATGGCCTCTATTTTTAACGGCATGTTCCACCATCGACTTCACCTGTTCCTCGCTATTTTCACGCTTACGAATTTCTCCCCCTGCATAGTCAATGCTCAGGTCGAGACAGTTCCCGCAGAACATCCCGTCTATACATTTCTGAAGAGAATGGAAACAAAGGGATTGCTCGGGCGCTATCACGATGCTGTTCTCCCGATTTCCCGAAGGCAGGTTGGTGCATTTCTCTCGGACCTCGCCGGGAAGCGGGAGTCCTTGACCGCAGTTGAAGGTGAATATCTTCAGGACTTCCTCGCGGAGTTTGAGCACGATATTTCGAGCACAACCGCCGGATACCACTCGGTTATCGATTCTGACGAAGCGACGTTCAGTGATGGCATTGCAGGAGAATTGTCGGACAAGGAGAAGTTTATTTATGCATACCATGATTCGACCGTTTCATTTTTTGTGAATGCTCTGTTGACATTGGACGGGCGGTGGATAACGGGGGATGCGCTCGGAAATGAGACATCAACCTTCATGCAGTTCGGAGGGAGGATCAGAGGAACTGCGTTTGATCGGCTTGGATATTATCTGCAAGCAACCAACGCTCAATTTTGGGGAAGCAGGGAACTTCTCGGACGCGATCGACAGATCAACCAGAGCTATGCGCTGCGCACAGGTGATTCGAAGAACTTTGATTTTGCTGAGGGATATGTTCGATATGATGCCAACGTTGTTTCGGTGCAAGTTGGCCGTGAACGACTGCTGTGGGGAAATGGCTACGAACAAAAACTCACCCTTTCAGACAACATCAGGGTCTATGATTTCATCCGCGCAGATGCACAGTACAAATCCCTCAAATACACATTTCTCCACGCCTGGCTTCTTGGCCGCAAGAGTTTTCAAGGTTTCACCTTGCCGGGCGATACTGCGGAGGTGTATACGGAGCCCGTCGTGGCCGACAAGTACTTTGCCGCGCACCGGCTTGAGTTTTCGTTCCCCGGACTCTTTGACATTGGTGCACAGGAGATGGTTGTCTACAGCAACAGATCACCCGACCTTGCGTACTTGAATCCGCTCTCGGTCATCGAGTCGTCGCAACGTTCACGCGAGGAGCGTG
>CAZIHJ010000101.1:0-6810 GCA_964538485.1 uncultured Chitinophagales bacterium
TATTCTCCAGGGTCACTCCCGAAGCCGTACCATCCTGAAGTTCGATACCGCAACAGTTGTTATTGTACACATCGGAATTCGTGATGGAGATATTTTCCTTCAGTCCGTTCCAGATGACGATGCCGCGGGCTGCGCCGAACGCATTGGTATGTCCGGAGACATCAAGATTGTTCAAGGTGATCCCGTCAACCGGACCGTTGGCATAGAATCCGCTGCCGCCGACATTGTCTTTCAAGGTGACGTTCTCTACAAGCAGAGAGTTGTTGCCCGCAACCGCATAAATCCCTGCGTAAGAGTTCGGGTTTGCCCCGGCGTAATCCTGGACGGTGAGATCTCGGATTGTCACCCCGGTTGTACCTGAAGTAATTGAAATACCGCTTCCCGAACCGACCAAACCGGTTCCATCCAGAATGGTGGATGCCTCGGTTGTGCCTTGTAGAGTCAGCGATTTGTTAACAGTCACCCGTTCGCTGAATGTCCCCGCAGCCACCTCCACTTGCTCACTCGCCGCGGCAAAGTCCACCGCCACTTGAATCCTCAGCGGCAGACTCACGAACCATCCAGTGCCATTCGTTTTTTCAAGGGCAGAGTGGAGAGGATTGGGAAATGTTGATATTGCAGCGAGGGCATTGACGAGATTATCTGCCATCGGTGCAATCAGCGGGAAATCTGTATTGTTCCAGATTCGGTATGTCCATCCGGTGCCGCCGACGTTGGTACTGACGAGAGTGGCGGTGTTTTGAAGGTAGTATGGAGCAGTCCCGAGCACTACGCCGAGACTTGATGTCGTCAGATCCAGGTTGATATTGCTACTGGCAACATTCAACGGACCTGAAGTATAGACAGCCACACCTCCCCAGGCATTTCCGCTTGTCGTAATATTACCCAAGGAGATATTGTTGCAGCCCGACATCTGGATTCCATTTCCGGCGATGGCGCCGATGACTCAGTGTCGAATTATCCACGCCGTGAAGATCAAAGCCGGTTCGTCGTCCGCCGCTTACAGTGATATGCTCGAGGGTAATGTTGCTGATCACAGAAGGAACATTGGAGACGTGAACCGGATAGCCACCACCAACGGCTGCCACAGGAATAACGGTAAAGTTCTTCATGGTAACATTGGAGGCCGCAACATTGATACCCCATGCAGCACCATTGGAACTCACGTCAACAAAAACCGTCGCCTCACTTGCACCAATAATGGTTATACTTTTATTGACCGTGATTGTTGTCCCGCCGGAGGAGTGTGTTCCTGGCCCGAGTGTGATGGTATCTCCGGCCAGCGTAATCGGGTCGTTGATTGCCGCTTGTACCGACGCGTAGGGAGAATTCGCAGGGTGAGTGGTGTTGGCTATCTGTGAAAAGCCGGTCGCTTGTGTACAGAGTACAAAGAACGCAAGGATCGCGAAAGCGACGAGTCCCGAGCAAGGTTTCATGACATACCTCGACGAAGTGATGGGAGAAGAAAAAAAACAACATGGTGTAATGCGCTTACACCCAAAGAAGGAGATTGGGTGATTGTAAATAATAATTGCATTTTCCACGGTCTGCGGAAAAAAACAGAGAAAAAGAAATAAGGAAAAACTGAAGAAGAACGAATCAGAATGGTCTGTTGATGCCGGGGGGATTCAGACCTGATTCAACACTATAAAGAACGATTATTTGAGGTGGCCTGCAGTTCAGTGTTCCAACTCTCCAGGAACATCTTATCCGCAATTCCTCATGAGTTCTATTGAGGTCGGATATAAGCTACTAAAGGAATTTCAGAAAGTCCACTAAATCTCAATATTAATAAGCTTCATTTGTATGGCCTTTTTGACCAAACTGGCCGTATCATGAACCCCGAGCTTCTCAATTACATTAGCGCGGTGAAATTCCACAGTCCGGACACTGATAAACAACCGCTGGGCTATTTGCTGATTGGTGTACCCTTCCGCAATAAGCTGAAGGATTTCCCGTTCGCGATTTGTCAATGACCCGCCTTTATGGCCTCCACCATTCCCGTTGCCGTTGCCGTTGGATGCCTTGATGTATGAATCCACCATGACCTTGGAGACACTCGGTGTAAAGAACTGCTCACCACGGTACACGGCCCTGATGCCGCGCAATAACTCTTCCGCAATCGCGTTTTTCAGAATATACCCGCTGGCGCCTGCCTGCATAACACGTTTGATATATTCCTCGTGGTCATACTGTGTCAACACCAGCACACGGGCACCAGTACCGGCATGTTTGATGCGTCCAGTGGCCTCAATGCCATTCATCGTCGGCATGCTGATGTCCATCAACACAACATCCGGGCTCAACTCCTTGAGCTTTGTCATTACTTCGAGACCATCGGATGCTTCACTGACGACTTCGATATCGGGCTCGTTGCGCAACAATGCCGCAATACCCGCGCGAACGAGATGGTGATCGTCAACAATTGCTACACGTATTTTGGGTCGCTTCGTCATCACACAACCTTCTCCTTCATCTTGGTAACAATCCGGGCTTCTCTCAGCGGTAACTCAATCATAAACTCTGTGCCATGGTCAAGGATAGATTCGACACGGAACACGCCGCTGAAAAATTCCACTCGTTCACGCACGTTGCGCAATCCGTAATGCGGTTGATCTGTTTGCGGAGCCATACCCTGATCCACCTTGAACCCCTTCCCGTTATCCGCCACCGTCAGCGCAAGCACGTTGCCCCGCACCAGCATCTGGATGGTGACGCGTGAGGCGGCAGAGTGCTTTGCCACGTTGGTGAGCAATTCCTGTACGATGCGATAGATCGTGGTCTCGATCAGCGAACCGAACCGTACATCAGTTTCGGGCATATGCAAATCAACCACAATGCGCGTGCGGCGTTCGAAATTCGTTGCGTGGAGGGTGATCGCGGCTTTCAGTCCGAAATCATCAAGCACCGCGGGACGCAGGTCATACGCGATCTGCTTTGCCTCCATCTGGGCTTCATTGGCAAGGGCAATCACTTCTCTGAGGTGTTTTTCCGTGGATGGGGGATCATCGTCGAGGTTCTTCAGCGCCAGTTCCGTGTTGATTTTCAATGTGGTGAGCAACTGGCTCAGTCCGTCGTGCAACTCACGCGCAAAGCGACGTCGCTCCTCCTCCTGAACCTGAACAAGGTCAATGGAAAGCTGTCGCACCTGTTGTTCGCGCTCACGGGCCATCTCGTACAACCGCGAGTTTTCAAGCGATATACCGATCTGCTTTCCCAATGTTTGCAACATCATTTGCTCGCCCGGAGAAAACGTGAACGGCGTTCGCTTGATAATGTTCAATACGCCGAGTACCTTTTCCTTGGACATTAGCGGAATGGAGGCAAAACCATGCACCGATTCCATTGAGCGCAGATAGTGATCAATCACCGGATTCTGGACAGCATCTTCAATAAAGTATGGAACTCCTGTCGCTGCAACCTGCCCGGTCACCGCCTTACCGACAGGCCATCTCTTTGCCCGCGTAATAAATTCCGCCGAGAAAATGCCGCGGTGGAAATACAGGGTCAGTTGACTCTGCGATTCGTCCACCAGATAAATGCACCCCGCGTCAAATCCCGTTACGTCCAGCACTGTGTCAACTGCATTTTCCAATCGAGCGGAAAGATCAAGTGATTGCGACAATCCCGAGGACAAACGCTGCATTGCAGATATTTCGCGATATCGGCGGTGCAACTCATCCTCTGATCGTTTCAACTCGGAAATGTCCGTCAATAACATCACCCGACCTTCATGAGTACCATTGATGGCCTTTGTCGGTGTGAATGTCGCCAATGCCCAGAATGATTCCCCCCCCTGCCTTTTGAACTGGACCTCCACAGGTCCCGTATGGTCGGTGATGAATAACGTACCCGGATGGGTGGCGAGAGTGTCCGAGTGACCTTCAACGGTAAGATCCAGAAGATTCTTGCCTCGCAAGTCATCGGTGGAATGTCCGAACAGCTTTGCAGCGCGTTGATTCACAAATGTAATATTCCACGCTATATCGGTTGCGATAATACCTTCGATTGCCGCTTCAACAATTCTGGTGTACTTGTTTTCGGCCTCGCGCAGACTTGTTTTATAGGCAGTATGGAAATAGTCCAGCGCAACTGAGACAATGACAAGCACGCCGAGTCGGACCCCAACATTCCAGACATGAATGGGAAGAGACAGCGAGGGCCACCAGATCAGCGCGTCAACAAGGTGGACAGTGGCGCAAAGGATGGAAAGAAAAATACCGAAAGGTCTGCCATCAAACCAACTGACGTACGCGACAGGCAGGACGTAAAACAGCACCAGGGAGAATTCGATTCCGGCGGCAAGGTCAATAACTGCCACGAGCACGACGGTCAACAGCCCGATGAGACGAACATGCGGAACGGACAAGACGGCAAAACTCTTAAGAATTCCTGTGCCCATGTGTGCCGGGATTCCTGATTTAAGCTCGTGAAGAAGTGTACGTCAACTCCATCAGTTCGGACTGCCTGACACGGTCCCGAATGTTACTCCGTAACCTGTTTGCAGAAGGACATGCCCAACACAAGGGATGACGGCAAGCGTCAGGCCTTCGTTCATAGGGAGTTACTACACATTGCAGTTGAGTCTGGGCATGACGGGGAGAGCAAAGGCATCAGCCTGACGGAACCACTACGATCAAGGGTTCCACCAGCCACGAACTTGTGACTGGAATAAACCTACCGAAATCACCAATCATTATCAAGTCATTGGGTTCACCTGTACTCGTGGAAACCAGTGTCGTGACGTGCAACACGTCCGGAGCAAGCTACTCGATAGTGACCGATCAGCAGCTTGAGGAGTCACGTTTGTACAATCTTCAGGAAACCCTGCCTCCCGGCGGTGATGAACCGGACACTATAGTCTGTAGTATATCCGGTTTCATCGTGTTCTATCCCGTTTTGCGGCCGGAGACCATGTCTCTACAACACGCTCTGGCATTGGCATATCCATTGAACCTCTGTTGAGAGAATTCAATAACACTCGTCAGGTGGAGACAATGAATAGCAGGATGATACTTCGTTTGGGACATTGTTTTGGAATACTGGCACTCACAATCTTTCTCGCCGGCCAATCCGATGTCTGCTTCGCACAAAAAACAGTCACATCGACAACCGTGGCACGATTTCGCGTGGTGGTACCGCTGAGCATTAATGGTATGAGTACTCCCTCTGCACTACTGACGTTGCGATCAGCACAGGAATATGCCGCTGATGAGATCGCCAATGTTCCGACAACTCCACCTGAACTTGTAGAAAGTGCCGATACTGGTCGATCATCAGATGAAATAGTCATCAACAGCAGTGCACAAGCAATGGAAGTTGGCGGACGATTGTACATGCGCATCGACGGGTTGGATATGGGTGACGCCAACAATCAACACATGATCGTCGTTGCGTTAACAGGAAACTAGTCGCTTATCCAAAACACCCCCGCGCGGTAGCGACCCCCATCGCTACCGCTTTTCATTTTGGATCGCACATGTACATCACCCGGAATTGAAACTTTTGGGTGTACACATGGCACGGTCATTGCGTTATATACGAACATGAGTTCACAACCATCAACAAGAACACTGGAACTGAATATGTTTCGACACATGCTCACACTGATTGTGCTGGTAATAACCGGCACGCTGAATGCAACAGCAGGTCTCACCGTCTCCCCGGCCGCCGTGTATTTGAATGATGATATGCGACGGGGAAGAATTCATGTGATGAACACGGACAGCGTCCGCAGAATAGTTCGCGTAACCATGAAGTTCGGTTATCCTGCCTCTGACGCGGAGGGGAATATCTCCTTGCAGTTTTTTGAAGGCAAACAGGATGGACAATCCGCCACGGGGTGGGTCAGCGTATATCCCGAAACTGCCGGGCTTAACCCTGGCGAATCCCAGGTCTTTGTCATCTCGGCTGAACCGCCCGGACAACTTGCGACGGGCGAATACTGGGCGAGACCGATCATCTATTCACGTGAAGCACATACCCCGGCAAGCAACAACACCGCATCAGATTTTGGGGTCGCTCTTTCGATCAACTACCGCCATGGGGATGTTGGCACCGGAGTGAACATCGACAGCGTCACTGCACAAGCAAATCCGAAAGCCGTTGCAATGAGAATCAACCTGGCGCGACGGGGAAATGCAGCCTTTCTGGGAAACATGGTCACGCGTATCAGGAACAAATCGGGACGCTATCTCAGCGAAGAGAAACGCGATATTGCTGTCTACCGCACACTGACGCGTGTAGTGTCTTTTGATATCGCATCGCTCGCACACGGCAAGTATGTTGCAGAAGTCGAGTTCAATACAGCGCGCACAGGAAACGCCCCCGGGGATATCATCCCCGCCCAACCGGTACGAATAACATTGGACTTTACCATGCCGGATCGGAAACTTGAGGAACCGGAAATCAACAATGGCGGCGCAGCACTTTCCCGTACAGTACCACCGCCGCGCAAGAACCCCGACACAATGAATGAGCAGATCAAGGTTCTGGAGAGAGCGCTGCGGGATATTCAGGCGAAACAGGCGGAAATTGCATCAGCGCTTAGTTCACTACGAACACGGTAGGAAGGAAAGACTAGTTGCTTGTGTGGGCGGGAAGCGCGGCACTCCCCTTTTCCCGCTCACCAATCTGCTGCCGCCACATCGCGTAGTACAGGCCTTTGAGTGCAAGCAACTCGGCATGCCGGCCCGATTCGATAATCTTCCCACGTTCCAACACATGAATCCGGTCCGCATGCATCACTGTGGAGAGTCGATGGGCTATCAGGATGGTGATGAGATCTTTCCGGAGCGAGATATCTCTGAT
>CAZIHJ010000101.1:6910-10663 GCA_964538485.1 uncultured Chitinophagales bacterium
GTTTTCCCTGATCGTGCCGGAGAACAGTTGCGTGTCCTGCGTAACGAACCCGATGCGTTCACGTAGCGCATCCAGATTGATCGCAGCATACGAGTGTCCGTTGTACAGGATCTCACCCTCCTGCGGACGGTACAATCCCACCAAGAGCTTCACCAGTGTTGTTTTCCCGGATCCCGATGGACCGACAAACGCAACGGTCTCCCCGCGTTCAACCGAAAACGAAATTCCGTCCAGAGCTTTTGTCGTCGCCGACTGATGCTTGAAACGCACGCCGGCAAATTCGAGCACCTTGATCCCATCGACCACCACAGGGGAATCGGGCTTCGGCTCGCGTGGTGTTTTCAGGATGGTGTCAAAATTGTGCAGCGACACTTCGGCCTCGCGGTAGATATTGATGACATTTCCCAATTCCTGAAGAGGACCAAAAATGAAGAATGAATAGATGAACAACGAGAAGAATTGTCCGACAGTGATCTCCTGCGCGAAAATCAGATAGAGCATCAGGAAGAGTATGCTCGTCCTGAGAAAATTTACCGAGGTTCCCTGAATGAAGCTCAAGCTGCGAAGGTAGCGCACCTTTTTCAGTTCCAGTTTCAGAATTTTCCCTGTGGTGGCATTCAGCCGGTCGGTTTCCTGCTGGGCAAGGCCAAGGCTTTTCACAAGCTCAATGTTACGGAGCGATTCCGTTGTGGATCCCGCCAGGGCGGTTGTTTCCTGGACAATCGTCTTCTGAATGATCTTGATCTTCTTGCTCAACACCGAGCTGAGGAGAATAAGCAAGGGAACGGTGAGAAAGTACACCGGTGCAATCAACCAGTGGACGCTGATCGCATAGACCATGACAAACACCACCCCCACCAGCGTTGTAAACACGATATTGATGGATGCGGCCACCAGTCGCTCAACATCCGTGCGCACCTTCTGAAGTTTACCGAGTGTTTCCCCGCTCCGCTGGTCCTCGAATACCTGGTAGGGCAAATCCAGTGAGTGCCTGATGCCATCACTGTACATTTGCGCCCCCAGCCGCTGGGTAATGACGTTGATAAAATAATCCTGAAAATTCTTGGCAACACGCGAAACAAACGCGACCCCAACCGCCGCAGCGAGCAGCAGGCTCACCCCCTTGAAAAAATCCTCCGCCGAATATTTCTGATACTGCGTCGCGTATTCATCAATCACGTGGCGGAAGATCAACGGATCCAGCAGGGAGAACACCTGGTTAATAGCGGCAAGCACCAGCGCAAGAGTGACCAACTTCCAGTATTGCCGGAGGTACGAGAACAGGAGCTTCATGGCTGGGAAAACCGCAATACGTATGAAATTCGGTTGTGGTGTGGAGAGATCACGCCTTGCGTTGCTTCCGTGCATCAACAAACGATTTGATACTCAGGATGAGAAAGAAGATACAGAGCACGGCCATGACAGATTGCGCAATCACTGCTGCGGGCCGCTCCACTTCTCCGCCACCGATCATTGTGACGAGTTTCATCAACCCGCCAAATGATCCAAGTATGCCGATAAGTGAGAGGGCGGCCGCTCCGTGCATGGCATGCTTGCGGAGTTTCTCATTCCTCCCCATCACACCGGCACCAATAAACAACACCCCGAACAATGACGGTATGAGCGCAGTCCAGCTCGCTGCACCAGACATGATATATCCGACAACACCGAGAAGAGCAAGGATAACTCCAAGAATAATTGCACGTTGAGGCATGAAAAATCTCCTATGAATTCACTTAACAGTACATGAGATATGGAATCCCGCTATCACACCGCGGGTGGGGCATTCAAGAATGCAAACACAAACGCTATCACGGCAACAATCAACCCGTACATGAATACGTTATAGCAGATCCTCAGATATCGATACTTTCTTCCGAGGACTTTACCGAGAAAGAAGAGGTCCCTGATCATGCTCTCGTAGAGGTACTCCTTATCTTTCATCATCTCTTTCATTCCCCACTCGAAATCCTGCAGCGGCATACTGTGGAAATTTCCAAAGAACAACAGGTTGGCCCGTTTCTTCTCAATATCCTCCCGGGTGAATATGCCAGTGCTGACGGTGGGACGTGTAACGAGGATTGCAAAAATCATTGCAGTAAGACAGACAATGAGCAGGATCATTGTGGGGAGAATAAGGTGTGGATTGGTGTCCAGCTTGCTGACAAGCAATCCGAAGACGATAGAGATAATGATCGAGTTGGTACTGATCATCAGGTTGGCTTTGTTGTCGGCCATTGCGCTCAACGACAAATGATTCGCCGGCACCGTCCGGAACATCGTTTCGATTCCACGTTCCGGAACCTTCTCCTTCTCCATCTTGCTCTGAATCTTCTCGCGCTTGAGTTCCCACCGTGCATTCTCCCCCTCCTTCTGCCGGGTGAGGTCACGCACTTGCTCCTGTAACATCGAGAGTGTTTTTGTCCGCCGGTTGGCGAATTCCACTCTGGCGTATGGCGTGAAGAACGGGTGGTTGGTCACAAAATCGATATTCATCCCAAGCCATTCCGCCTCGGAGAGTACTTTGCCGGTGCGGCGCTCGATTTCCAGCCGCAACAATTCGCTACGCTCGAAGAACCGCTTCTTCCCAACATGAATAATATCCGCATCACAGACTACTTGCTCAATAAGGTTCTTCGGTTGCTGGGGCATCTTCGTCGCAAGAATAGCTGATACTACCTGGTCAATTTTTTCCGCCGGGTAGTTCTGCGACTCAAGAAAATTCCTCGCTATGGCGGCACCGGCTTCCTCGTGTCCGTCAAACGTCTCCGTATAGCCGACATCATGCATCCATGCCGCGAGTTGTGCGATCTCGAGGTCGCCCCTCGTTAACCGGGAGCCCTCTCCGATTTCCCTTGCTGCTTCGACAATCTCTAACGAATGGTCATAGTTGTGGTAAACGGCCCAGGGTGGGAGCTTCTGCGTAAAAAGCTCAAGCACATAGGCGGAAGTTTTCTTCAATATATCGTTTGAGGGGACCATGGATACGCTGATGTAAGTCGGAACGCTGGGATTGTGATGTCAAATTAGGAAATTTGTTCAACTATTCCAATACATAGGCATCCCGTCAGCGGTTTATAGATACGTCCGAGTTTTCCGCCGCTGTCGGAATTCCTATCCCCGGCTACCCGAAATACAGTGCAGTCCTATTTCGGTTTAGGACCCACCAAAGCCATTTGCTTGACATAAAGCCAAATACTCATTACTATCATTCCACATCTTTGCGCTCTGCACTCACGAACCTATAACGGTCAACCCATCCAATTCCAAAGGGTTAATGTATGCCACGTCTCGTAAAAGGCGGTCTCATCCAATGTTCACTTGCCGAATCCACGGAGCAACCGATTGAGAAGATCAAGAAAGCGATGATCGACAAACACATCGGCTACATTGAGGAGGCGGGTAAACAAGGCGTACAAATTCTTTGTTTGCAGGAGCTTTTTTATGGACCCTACTTCTGTGCTGAACAGAAAACAAAGTGGTATGCGATGGTGGAGCGCATTCCCGATGGCCCAACGACAAAGCTGATGCAGGAACAGGCAAAAAAATACGGCATGGTCCTCGTCGTTCCCATTTACGAGGAGGAGATCACAGGCATCTATTATAATACCGCCGCGGTGATTGATGCCGACGGAACTTATCTCGGCAAATACCGCAAACATCACATTCCTCAGGTCGATCCCGGGTTCTGGGAGAAGTTTTATTTCAAGCCGGGAAACCTCGGCTACCCCGTATTCAAGACGCGCTACGCGA
>CAZIHJ010000102.1:0-1638 GCA_964538485.1 uncultured Chitinophagales bacterium
GAGTCTGGACCGTGTCTCAGTTCCAGTGTGGCTGATCATCCTCTCAGACCAGCTACCCATCGAAGGCTTGGTGAGCCGTTACCTCACCAACTACCTAATGGGACGCAGGCTCATCAATAGGCCCCTTGCGGGATTTAACAACTGTCACCATGCGGTGCCGCTGCATTATCGGGTATTAGCCACGCTTTCGCGTGGTTGTTCCCGTCCTAAAGGCAGATTGCCTACGTGTTACTCACCCGTGCGCCAGTTTACTCAGGATATTGCTACCCTTTTCTCCTTAGACTTGCATGTGTTAGGCACGCCGCCAGCGTTCGTCCTGAGCCAGGATCAAACTCTCCGTTGTAAGTTTTTATCAAACTTTTCATCTTCGAGTCTGATGCTTGGCAATTTTTACTTGCGTGTTGCAAGAAATCTTAGCCAAGGTTGTTACTCTGCTAAGATTGACTAATGGCTATGCACACTATTTCAAAGAACATCTACTGCAAACTCATACCGCATTTGTTGCGGGCTTTAAATATAAAGAACTTGGTCTTCGATGTCAATAGACTTGAGATTAAACCAGAACTTTTTCTGAAGGATGCTACGCGGGTCAGAACAAAGTTGGGTTGTAAAGGAACGAAAAACTTCTCTCAGTGTCAAGGACTATGTGGAAAGAATTGAAGAAAGACGCCACAGGTCGCTGTCAATCGTTTTCCGTTTCGACCAGGTATCCTTCAAAGGAGTGAACGCAATGCGGCCGTGGATTTCCCCCGCCATTACCCCTGTTTGCCTTTCCAATAGGGCATCAACAGCGGCCACACCGAGTCGACTGGCAAGTATTCTATCTCTCGCTGTCGGGCTCCCCCCCCTCTGGATATGCCCGAGAACGCACACCCGGTAATCATACCCCGCCGCATCCTTTATTTTTTCCGCCAAACTGAAAGCCCCCCCCTCCTCTTCTCCCTCAGCCACGATGATGATTGCACTTGACTTCATTTTCTTGGAGGATTCGAGTTCTTCCTTTAGATCCTGGACATTGGTTTGATTTTCTGGAATGGCTATATGTTCCGACCCACTTGAGATACCTACATCAAGAGCAATGAACCCCGAATCGCGCCCCATGACTTCAACATAAAAAAGGCGGTCATGTGACGCAGCTGTGTCGCGAATCTTATCAATTGCTTCCATCGCAGTGTTCACCGCAGTATCGTATCCTATGGTGTAGTCCGTTCCAAAAAGATCATTGTCAATTGTCCCCGGAACACCAACGATCGCAATGCCATGCTCGTCCGACAGTTTAACTGCTCCTTCAAACGTACCGTCCCCACCGATGGCAACCAAGCCCTCTATGCCGGCAGCTTTCAAGTTTTTCGCCGCCTGGGTACGCCCTTCCACCGTTCTGAAATGATCAGAGCGTGCGGTGCGGAGGATAGTCCCGCCACGTTGAATGATATTTGAAACCGACCGTGCTTGAAGATCTACAAACATTCCCTTTATCATCCCTTCGTAACCATACTGAATACCCACAACTTCCAGTCCATTATAAATACCGTTTCGCACGACAGCGCGTACACACGCATTCATTCCAGGCGCATCACCACCGCTTGTAAATACTCCAATTTTTTTCATGAAAACCCTTGGTAAATAATATCAGAGAAT
>CAZIHJ010000102.1:1738-10624 GCA_964538485.1 uncultured Chitinophagales bacterium
CCGGGAAGCCCATGCTCTGCAACCTTCAGCGCAAGACGGCCGGCAAACTTTGCTGCATAGGAGAAATCAGCCTCTCCATGCGTCGTTAAGGATACGGCTATGGAGGGAATTCCAAGCACTGTTCCCTCCGTTGCTGCAGACACCGTTCCGGAATATATTATGCTGATCGCGGTGTTGGACCCATGATTGATCCCGGAAACAACCAGGTCAACAGGGTCTTTCAACAGAAATTTGACACCGAGCTTCACTGCGTCGGCGGGAGTTCCGTCAACAGCGTACCCGAAAAACTCGTTCCCCTTGCGAAACGGAATTGCCCGTAGCGGATAGTTCATGGTGATCGCATGTCCCACGGCACTTTGCTGTTTGTCCGGGGCAACGACTGTGACATCTGAGAACTTTCGGAGTTCCTGCACCAGCGCGAAAATTCCCGGGGCATCAATCCCATCATCATTGGAAACGAGAACGTGAAGGCGCTTCGCAGACATTAATAACTTTCCCGTGACGTGGGGAATTGTCCGGCCTTTACGTCCCGAATGTAGCGGGTAAACGCATCTCGCATTACTTGTGCCATCTCTGCATACCGCCTGACAAACCGTGGCTTAAACTCTTCCGTCAAGCCAAGCATATCATAGACAACAAGGACCTGACCGTCACAGTGTGCTCCTGCGCCGATCCCGATAGTGGGTACTTTAACAGACTTCGTTATTTTCTTCGCCAGTGCAGACGGAATCTTTTCGAGCACAATGGCAAAGACACCTGCATCCGAAAGCACTTTGGCATCGTAGAGAATCTGATCCGCTTCTTTCTTGTCCTGGGCGCGAACTTCATACGTACCGAATTTATTAATCGCCTGTGGTGTAAGGCCCAGATGCCCCATAACGGGGATACCAATCTTCACAAGATGGCGTATAATGTCGGCGATGTACTCGCCACCCTCCAACTTCACAGCACCGACCCCCACCTCTTTCATGACTCTTCCACAGTTTCTCACTGCTTCATCTATACTATTCTGGTAGGACATGAACGGCATATCAACAACAATCAGTGCGTTTTTGACCGCTCGCTTCACTGCCTTCGCATGATAGATCATATCATCAACTGTTACGGGAAGGGTGGTTTCATGGCCTTGAACAACATTACTGAGGGAGTCCCCCACAAGAATAATGTCCATGCCAACCTGATCCAAGTATTTTGCTACGAGAAAATCATAGCCCGTCAGCATCGCAATTTTCTCCCCGGCATGCTTCATCGTCATAACTGTTTTTGTGGTAACGACGCGGGGTCGGCTCTGTGCCTGTGTCGCTGGTGCCTTAGGCATAATGATTCTCTTTTGTTGTCGTTGATCGTTCGGTAAATTCCACACTCAACTCTTCTTCAAATCCTTTCAAGATGCACGATGAAAGTCGTTCAATATCGACCCCATGACCAAGGATCGCTTGCAGATCAATAGTCTTCTGTTCCATCTGCTTGCGCAGGTCAAGGTAAAGCTGACGACTGCTTATGGAAAGGTATTCGACCAAGTGCCGGTGCGCAGGCCCGATGAGGAGAGATCCGTGCTGAAGGACGACTTCTCTCCCCCCATGTTGGATTCGACGTTGTGCGCTTCCCACAAGTTTTCTTCCTTTCCACTCAATTTCATATCGCGCCGAACTCGTGAAACATGGAACCGCAGAAGGCGACTTGTAGACTGTACCGAAGGCGGGTTGCACTCGCCGGAAATCCACGGCAAGACCAAATAACGCGAGGCCTCGTATCAACGCCCTACTAATACGGTTATACACGTGCTGAATGTTCCCGTCAGGAAACATGACAACAGAGTACGTAAGTTCTTCCGCATGGAGAATTGCCCGGCCTCCGGTGGGACGCCGCACAACGTCAATACCCTCGGCTGCACACTTCCCGAGATCAATATCTTCAAGTGGCTGATTGTACCCAAGAGAAATTGCCCGGGGCCTCCATTGATACAGACGCAGGGTCTGTAATCCGGTCCCGTCACCCAACTCCCGGACAAGACGCTGGTCAAATGCCATGTTGTATTCACCGGTATGCGCGCCAGTATCAATGAACCGCCATGAGAGTGCCACAGGAGGTTGTCACCTCTTCCGGCGGGGGCCGGCAATAATACCTCGTTCGCTGGTAGAAATGAAATTCAAGAGATTCTGCACTTCCTGAAATGCAACAAGAGATTGGTCGCCCCGGATTCGTTCAACCGCTTGGGAAACATTCATCCCGGAGTTATAAATGAGTGTGAAGGCGCTGTCCAACGCGATTATCGCCTCCGGCGAGAATCCCCGTCGTTTCAATCCTATGGAATTCAGTCCCTGAAAAATGAGTGGTTCCTGCCCGCCAAGCACATACGGTGGAACATCCTTGGGAACGCGCAAGCCCCCGCCAATCATTGCGTGTTGGCCGATGCGTACGAACTGGTGTACAGGGGTGATGCCACCAATAATCACGTAGTCTTCCACCACACAATGGCCGGCGAGCATTGCCGCATTGGACATTATCACTTTGTTGCCGACATGACAATCATGGGCTATGTGCACGTAGCCCATGAGCAAGCAGTCAGAGCCAATAATTGTTCTACCATGGTCGCCAGTTCCGCGATGTAATGTTGCGTATTCGCGTACAACCGTTCGATCACCGACTTCGCATGTGGTCGGCTCGTCGTGGTATTTCAGGTCCTGCGGTTCGTGAGAAACAACGGCACCATGGTGAATACGGCAGTTGTTGCCAATCCGGGCACCTTTGCCGATGAGTGCGTTTGCGCCAACAATGGTTCCAACCCCAACAATAACATTGTCCTCAACAATCGTGTTGGGGCCGATGGAAACATTATCGCCCAACTCTGCCTTGGGACTGATAATTGCACGGGGATCAATGGTAGTTGGCATGCGTTGTTATTAAGTAGGGACGAGTAACTCGGATGGATAAAGAAAAGGTATTTCCGCCTTTGGGTCAAGGTGTAGATTCCTTCAAAAAAAACGAGGGGCAGTCGTGCTTCTCGACCACTCCTCAGTATACAATTTGTGTTGTCTTCGCGATCAGTACCTCGGCAACAACCCACTAGAGACTACGGAATTATTGCAAGATCATACCGTCTTCTTGTACGTATCATTTGATACTATTTCAGCAGCACAAGTTTCCTCACCGAGGAGAATGTGCCCGGATCTTCTTGATCATCGGATACTGTCTGCAGCCTGTAGAAGTAGATCCCACTGGCGAGATGTGTGCCATCGAACGATGCCTCATACACACCTGATTCCTGCCATTCGTTGACCAGTGTACCGACTTCTCTGCCAAGAATATCGAACACAGTCATTGTCACAAGTCCGTCGACGGGAATTTCATATTCGATGGTGGTCACAGGGTTAAACGGGTTGGGATAATTCTGATGCAGCGTTGTTACACGCGGAATACCTCCATCAAATGATTCGTCGTCAAACTCATCCTCGGTCTCTGTATCGGAAGAAGTAGGAATAATCCGTGTGGGGACGAACGGACCGGGAGGAAACGTCAGATAAGGCACATTCGTCAATTGCACCTGACCCTTCAGGACAATACTGCCCGTATGCTCGAATGTTACTGTATCAAGTTGTCCGGAAAATGCCCGATTAATCTGATACATCGCACTGAAAACACTATCGAAATCATCAACCGGGTACAGTTGCCAGAATGTCGCCATCGAATCGGCTTTCGAGGCGATCTGTGCGATGGCAAGATCGTCGCATACATTACCGTCCGAATCGTACAGAAGTTCACCCAGACCATTTGGTATTTTTCCAAGGGCGCTTGCAGCAATGTTGAATTTCAGTGCCACCAACTCCCGGAAGAATGAATTGGAAGTCTTCTTGGGATCAAGCTTCGAAAGCTGTCGATGAAGGCGTTTGCGGCCGGAGTTTCCCGGAGAACCCGTAGAGTCCAATCCTCGCGGTGGCCCGTCATGCCGGAAGATCCCCGATGCAAGAGTTTTTTGGATTGACTTTGCGCTCTTTCCTTTGTTCTTCTTGAAATCCCACTTGGTGAGTCTCACCCACGCGTAATGGTCAGCCGAATCCTTTACCGGACGCCATCGGGGATTCAACGGATCAAGTGGTTTGCTTCTAAACATAAAGGACTGCCCAATACGTAACCCGCCAGCCGAGTCACTCTGGCTTGATCCGGGCTGGAACGCACCCTGAGCAACAGTTTCTTCGAAGAGATTAGCCCAATTCGGAAAAAGGCCTTTCCCACGTTTGACCGGTTTTAGAAATGTCCCCTTGACAGGATCAACGGACAACAGTGTTTCCGGCGGAACCGTGAGGAATGAAGGTGGCTCTTCCGTGTCGCCCATATAATCGAACGTGTACCCACCGGCACCAAGGAATGCGAGATAATCAACGTACAAGTGGCAGCTGTCCATGTAATTGCCGATACCCAGGATGATGGTGTCAACAATTGACACGTCCGGAATGCCGTTGGTTCCAAACACTACTGTCTGCCATGATTCGTCCGCGAGCACCGGATTATCATTCGAGCTATACAACTGGCCATTGTAAACAAAGTCGACATAGAGAGTTGTATTTAGCCTCCCGCCAATTCTCCGAACCCGTGCTTCTATACCTTGGAGATCAAATGGCCGAGGAATGGAAGTCGATTGCTTCTGGAATGAAGCATAGTTGGTTCCACGGTTGCGAACCGCGATCTTCATTGATCTATTTATTTGTGGCGAACCTGGCGGAACGATCGTCGTAATGGAGAGGGTTGCGGCATCCACCGAAGGGAATGTGTACCAAGGAGAATTGGTATTGTCGAGTGGCCCGAACCAACCGTTTGCTGTTCCGGTTTCGGCCTGGTTGTACGTGGTCAACGCCGGCGTGGATCCCCCGCTCTTCCCCCCATCATCGTAAAGTGTCACGAGGGAGTAGACGAATCGATCTCCCCGTAACTGGGAAAGGAGGTCGTCATAGCTCACCGAGTCGGCGGAGATGGAACCCACCAGGTTTGTTGAATCGCCGACGATCTCTTCAGCTGTGGGAAGAGGATCTCCTTCCGGAGGCATGGGAACGCGATAGATGTTATAGCCCGTAATATTCGTCCCGGAGAGCAATGATTGCCATCCTGCACTCGGTGGAGGCCCACCACTGCTCGTCAGCTCCCTTGCTGTTGCACGAACATTTTGCGGCGGCGCCACATTGCCGGGAGGCGGAGGATCAAAGGAGATCGTCACCTGCAGCATTGGCGCATCATTGACTGGACGAATTACTACAAACTGACCGCTGTATCCGACGGTGCTATTCCCGGAAACATCACGAGCTTGCACTCTGATCACCCCCTGTGTGGTTGCCAATCCATCGGGAACATTCCAGAGGATTTCACGAACGATGGTGGGGCTGGGATCCGCCTCAACAATGTGTGCGATATTTCCCGGGAAGTTTACACCCCCATCGGATGAAACCGAAACAAGAAATTTCCTTAGACCAAAATTGTCCGTCGCGCTGAACCTGATCATGACCTGCTGACCCGCACTCAGTGTATCTCCTGCTGCCGGCGCCTCAACATTGACCGTAGGAGGCATGGTCTCGATACCTCGACCCTTCAGTAGCACAGATTCCACGAGGTTTCCGCCCACGCTTACACCCACGGCCCCGTACACATCACCAGGGGTAAACGGGGAGAACGCCACTCCAACTGACAGTATCTCACCAGGCGCCAGCAAGTTTGAAACCCCAACTGGAAGAATCTTGAATCCTTCCGTTCCACCGCCAAGCAAGAGGAGCGGATCAATCAACACTGGGGTGGAGCCAATATTCTGGATGTACAAACTCTCGACGGCGACATCACCAATGGGAATGCTGACGAAATCAATGGAATCAGGAACGACAGAAATCATGCCGACCGTTATGACTACAAATGGAGAATCGCTTGATGCAGTTCCCGACGGTGTTAGTACAGTGATCGGACCTGTGGTCGCCCCTGGCGGAACCTGACAAACAATGTGAGTGGAGTCCCCATTAACAGAAGGCGATGGCATGCCGTTGAAGCTTACCTGAGTCGCGCCATCAAGATGGACTCCCGTGATTGTAACGAATGAACCAACTGGCCCTGCTAGCGGTGCAAACCCTGTGATGACCGGCAGAGACACCCCAACATTGACCGAAACATGGAATGTCTCTTTGGCCGTGGCTCCGAGCTGATCTGAGATTCGAGCAATCAGTGTAATACTACCCGGAGGAAGTACGGTCGTTATGGTATTGAGAGTGGACAGCGACGAGAGAATAAGTTCCGGGCCGGAATCAACCCGCGCATAAAAAGAATAGCTCAACGGGAGGTCTTCCGGATCGTCAGTCCAACCTTCGCAGGAAAGCGTGAATGGGGTTGTGATTGTGCCGCCCGTTGGTGATACCTCAAACGTCCCCGACATTGGAGGAGTGTTTACCTTCACAACAATTTCGGCAAAGCCCTCCTGCGCAAGGGTATCTGTTGCGGTCAGCCGGAACGTGTAGACTGACCCCGGAGTAAGTACGTTCGGACGGATTACAAGAGCCGGGCTATGCCTGGAGCCATAAACAACAGTCGAATCGTCCAGATCAATCACCGGCGGAGACACTGTCCAATTCAACGATACAGGAAGGGTGGTGAGAACAGCGCCGACAAGCGTGAGCTGCTCGGATGGACTTACCTTTGGAGTACTCAAGGGTGTGATGGTAACAACCGGAGCAACCTGACCAACAAGAACAATTGGCAGGAGCAGCAGGAAAACTGTGAAAGCAATGATTCTCTTCATGCTTCTTCCCTCTTACAAGACCATTGGCGGGACGTTATTTGATGAACAGCATCTTCCGAGTCTCCACAGTCCTCCTGGCATCTTCATCAAGCCCCTGTGCTTCGATCCTGTAGAAATACACGCCTGACGATAAACCTGTAGCAACGAATTCGACGGCGTTCAATCCTTCATCGAATTCCTCTCCATTCGCCAACACACCAACCTCCTGGCCGAGCATATTGTATATCCTCACAGTAACTTTCGCGAGTTCGCCGAGCCGGAACACAATCCGTGTTGACGGGTTGAACGGGTTGGGAAAATTCTGATACAACTTTGCTGCGACAGGGGCTTCATCCTCTTCTTCATCATCAAATTCATCTTCCTCGAACTCGTCGTCCTCAAATTCCTCCTCTGATTCGACTTCAATACTGGTAGCAGCAATGCGCGTCGGGATAAACGGCACCGGTAGCTTCAAGTACGGGACATCGCCAATGGCAACCTGGCCCTTCAGAATGAGCTTCCCTTTCACAAAGATGGAGTCGGGGCGCTCAAAGTTGATGGTATCCAATTCTCCGATGAATGCCCGATTCACGGCAAACACCGCACTGTGAAGGCTATCAAATTCCTCCTGCGTGTACCCTCCCCAGTATGTCATCATGGTGTCCGCCTTTTCGGACAATTGCAGAATAGATAACTCATCAAAGAGATTCCCATCGACGTCGAAAATAAGCTCGCCAAAACCGGGCGGGGTTTTTCCAATCTGGCTTGCTGCGATATTCATCTTCAGTGCCGCAAGCTCTGCGAACAGCTTATTGTTCTGTTTCTTGGGATACAGTCTCTTGAATTGCTTGTAGAGTCTCTTGCCCTTGCCATCGGTCGTGGAGTCGAGACCGCTTGCCGGTCCGGTATGCTTGCCGGTCCTGTCTCTCAATGTTCGCTGAAACTCCCGGAAGCCCTTTCCGATAAAGCCCACCCCTGTCTGTCTCCTGAAATTCCATTTACTCAGACGCACCCATGCCCGCACCCTCGCAGAGTCCTTGACTGGTTGCCATTTTGGACTCAACGGGTTCGGCGAATTCCGGCGCATGTGGCTAATGCCAATCACTGCCCCACCAGCTGAATCACTTTCTGTCGTTCCCGGCGCAAACCCTCCCTGAAGCACCGTCTCATCAAAGAGGTTCGACCAATTCGGGTACTGGTTCCTTGCACGCTTGGCCGGTCTCTTCGGCTTCCTTGGCCTGAACGGATCCTCATTGAATAACGTGTCGGGGTCCACTGAAAGAAAGAGGATAATGTCGATCGTGAAATACGCAGTGATCGTATGGCTCATGGTTACGTTGTTAAATGCATAAAGGCTCACGGCTCCCTGATTCACTCCATCCACAAGAACACTGTCGATATGGTGATAAGAGTCAGGCGTGATAGTGAAATTCTGATTCCCACCATGATTCACAGGCAACACACCCACCGGAGTGATGGATCCATTGCCAACCACCGACGCCGTAATTGTATAGACACTACCCGAAAAGTAAGCACTTATTGTATGATTGGTCGTCACATTGGTAAAAGTATACCCGACCAACGAACCAAGATTGACACCATCAACAAGCACGCTATCAATACTGTACCCCACATTGGGGGTGATGGTAAACGACTGATTGGAACCGTGGTCTACTGATACTGAGCCGGAAGGTGAGATCGAACCATTCGCCGCGGCTGTGGCGACAATCGTGTAAACGTTGATAGAAAAGTAAGCCGTAATGATGTGATTCGCTGTTACGTTGGTAAACGAATAACCGCTGATCGCTCCCTGGTTCGCGCCATCTACTACGACGCTATCAATATGGTGCCCCGCATTGGGCGTTATTGTAAAAGAC
This sequence comes from uncultured Chitinophagales bacterium, assembly GCA_964538485.1. Taxonomy (GTDB): domain Bacteria; phylum Bacteroidota; class Ignavibacteria; order UBA10030; family UBA6906; genus JBJXHC01. The sequence continues at coordinate 10,361 of CAZIHJ010000102.1, forward strand.
TGGCTTCCACCACTGAGGACTCCAATCAACCCGGATGGTGATATCAATCCGCCCCCTACCGCTGATGCATTGATAGTATAAGCACTAAGGGAGAAGTAGGCTGAGATCGTGTGATTGGCGGTGACGTTCGTGAACGTGTAGGCGCTGATGGCTCCCTGGTTCACTCCATCCACAACAACGCTGTCAATGTGGTAACCGGAGTTGGCTGCGATTGTAAAGCCCTGGTTGGCTCCGCTGTTCACATTCACTGAACCTGACGGTGTA
>CAZIHJ010000103.1:0-6482 GCA_964538485.1 uncultured Chitinophagales bacterium
GCTATGACAACACCACCCGCGCCATCAGCATCAACGGTCGGCTCGGACTGTAAATTGGAGGCATTGCATACTGTCACCCCGTTCGCCACCCACTGCGCGACTCCTGATGCGTTCAGGCGTTGTGCATAAATATCCCCGGCATCCGAGCGTGAATCCTGCCACACGACAATGATCCCGTCCTCCCCGTCCGATGCTAACACCTGATTCGCCTGAAACCCGTTTGCGAGAACCACTGCGACACCATCCGTATCCCATTGCGGTATTCCGGATGCATTCACGCGTTGGGCATAAATGTCGGTGTTACCGTTGCGTTCATCCAACCAGACGATTATGGCTCCATCATTTTTGTCGCTGATAATTTTCGGAGAGAACTGCCCTGAGAGATTCGTACAGACGGGTATACCGTTCAGCGACCAGAGGGGAACGCCATTGGCATCGATCCGCTGTGCGTAAATATCCGGATTGGTCACACTGGATCGCTTATCCGACCAGGCGATAATTGCTCCGCCCTGACCGTCAGGAGCGATCACGGGAACCTGCTGATCGTTGGGTTGAACGCAAACCGGAGTGTTGATTGCAGTATCGTCGGACCACTGCGCCATGACGGAGAGGGGGGCGTAAAGAAGAAGGAAGAGAAGATTACGTGCCGAGGTAGAAATAGTCATAGGCTCCTGTCTTGACTTTATCTGCCCCGCTGCATACTTTACAACGCAAACAGCAGGGCATTGCACTGCGGAGATCACCAAGTTCTCAAATGTTTGCAACCGGGGCGGTGCGTCAACACCGCCCTTTTTTTTACCCGCTGACCAACTTCGTGATAGCCGGTCGCACTTCTTCCACCCATGCACGCACACGTTCCTTAATACGATCCCGTACTTGAATTGTCAGGGCCAGCTTTTCCTCATCAGATCCTGAAAATTGTGCCGGGTCAGGGAATCCCCAATGCTGCCTTACAGTAACCCCCGGAAAAATCGGGCAACGCTCCGCCGCTACTTCATCGCATACGGTAATCACATGACTGTACCGTCTCCCCTGTTTGAATAATTTAAATACATCTTGTGTAGACTTTTGAGAAAGGTCAATGTGTTCGAGGGCCATCGCTTTTACAACAACCGGATTCATGACGCCGGGTTCTATGCCCGCGCTTTCCGCCTCGAACAGATCACCGCCAAAGTGCCTGAGGTACGCCTCGGCCATCTGGCTGCGAGCACTATTGTGAATACAGACAAACAACACGTGGAGTTTTTTCACGGTCTGATCATGCGCTTTCGAGAGGTGAGAAGAAGTTGCACCAAATATAACAGCTTCCCACGGGAAGGCAAGTTAAGTTTGTGTTAAGAAATTGTTAAGCGAAGTCGGGAAGGCGGAGAGGAAAAACGTCAGGCAGGTGAAGCTATTCTTGCATCATCGCGCAGTGGGCTGCGCCAAACAGTGCCGCCTTGTCATTCAATACCACGGACACGGGCATTCGTCTGAGCAGATTTGTGAAACGCCCCTTCTGTGCGAATGAAGAAATGAACGATCCGTGTTGAATCCTCTGCAGGATCTTGGGGGCAATTCCTCCTGCAACGAACACACCTCCCGTCGAGAGCAACTTGAGAGCGAGGTTTCCGGTCTCCGCGCCATATAACGAGACGAATGTATCCAGGGCTTCAACGCAGACTTGATCCTTCTGTTCCATGGCCGCTTGTGACACTACCGCTGACGCGTCGCCGCGGTGAATGTTCTCCCTCAACCATAGCGGCTCCGGCTCATTGGAGCGGGAACGAAGAAACTCATAGATGCTATATAATCCCGGGCCCGATACAAGCCGTTCATAACTCACCCGCTCATAACGTTTGAGCATGAACCGCAGAAGATCGATCTCCAATTCATTGCGGGGCGCGAAGTCCGTGTGGCCACCTTCCGAGGGTAATGTGCGATAGCGGGTTCCATCCCAAACGAGTCCACCTTCGCCCAAGCCCGTCCCGGCTGCAATGATGGCAATTGGCGCGTGCGGTTCCGGTGTTCCTGCATTGATGATGAGCTTGTCATTCTCAGGAAGTCTGAGAATTCCGTACGCCGTGGCGGAAAGATCATTGAGCAACCAAACATGAGGCAGTTTTAGAGTCGAGGCAAGTTCCGCTGCATCGACGACCCACGGCAGGTTCGTTGCCTCGGAACGTCCGTTTGAAACCGGACCAGCGATACCAAACGCCGCTCCGGTAATTCGAGCAGAGTGTTCGGAAGTAAACTGTTGAACAATATCGCGCAGCGAACTGTGGTGTTTACTCGGATAACTGGCGAACATTTGAAGCGTGAACGCGTCATTCTCAAAGGAGAAGTACGCGAGGTTCGTCTTTGTTCCGCCAATATCGCCCGCAAGAATCATGATGCCATTGGTGTTGTGAGGTGTCGGGTTGATTCACGGTCGCACATCCAGAGAAGGGTTCCCTGATCTGGTCGCACGCGCTGAGCCGGGTAACGTACTTCGTTCGCCTCAAGTACCTGCTTTAATATGTTTGATTTTCTCTCGCCGGAGACGATGAACATCACCGTGCGTGAGTTATTGATGATAGGAAGGGTCAATGTCAGGCGATGTGATTGAAGATGATCGACATATACATTCGTCACCCACTTTGTCTGGTCATTCACAGCATGCGTTCCGGGAAACAATGATGCAGTGTGTCCATCTTCGCCAAGTCCAAGAAGCATAAGGTCAAATTGCGGATAGTCCCGGGACATGGGAAGAAATGCTCTGAGTTCCTTTTCATAGAGACGAGCACCCTCATCGGGAGGCAGTTCCCCCTTCATCCGATGGATATTGGATTCGGGTATTGGAGCCTTTTCCAACAGCGCCTTTCGCACCATGTTGTAGTTACTTTCCAACGAATGCGGTGGCACGCACCGTTCATCTCCCCAGAACATTTGGACCAATGGCCATCGCAACCGCGATGATAATTCGGGGGTGGCGAGAAGTTCGTAGACGCTCTTCGGCGTCGTCCCGCCCGAAAGCGCAATTGATGAAACCCCACGGCTCACAATTGCATCATTCAGAATTTCCACGACGGCACCGGCAACACCATGCACCAGCATCTCTGTCGAATCAAACACTTTACGATGCTCTTGCATCACGCGGCTCTTTCATGAGCAGGAGAAGGTTCCTGAGACTCTCTTCGTACAATGCATCGCGGGTCAGGACCTCCAGTTCACGGGCAAGAAGTTCGGTCTCGTCCTCTTCACTCAATAACCGGCATTCCTCCTGCGTGGAATCTTTGTTCGTCGTGGTCAGCTGTACCGATGATGTTTTTCTGTTGCATATGACTTCCGCTTTCAAACCGTCCGCGCTGACCAGTCGAATTCGCTCAATCCCTCCCGGCATTCCACTCTCCGATGGAATTCTCACAATCCGGACAGAGATTGCGTGCTCATCGACCCGGAGTGTTGCATTGTATTCTCCCTCCGGCGTTTTAGCTAACGGATGCACCGGATTCCAACGAAGCCGGCCAGCCATCCAGCCGAGAAGGAGCAATGACTGACTGAGCCCCGAGTGTCGTGGTGAACGCGTGGTGGAAAACTCGATCTCCACCTTGTTGAGTGAGGAGAGATGTTGCCGCATATCGCCCGGTTGGAATATCTGCGCGACAATCGAGCGCCAGAAATGTGTATGCGTCCACGCGAGATCGCAGAACACTGCGCGCCCCGTATTGTTCCCGATAAATGTATACCAGGTGGCAAGCGTGATGGCGGGATCGCCATCTTCCGATGAATCGATCAGCACACGATCTGCAACATTCACGAGCGAAGTCAAGACGGCATCATGTGGATCAACCGGGGCTTTCCAGAGGAGAACCGTGGGGACATCAGAAACAAGGAGCGATGTCACGATGCTCGGAATCTTGCCCGCATCGAGTCCGTTTGCAACCAGATTAATCTGCTCACAACACACCTGCTTGCCATCTTGCGTTGGTAGAGAACATCGCGCCGAAATCCAAGCTGTGATCGATGGAGTTGATACCTGACGATCCGCAACAATCAGGAATGTCCTACTCGGGTGTTCAAGTGTAACATCAGCAACAATCCCTGTAAGTTCCTCAGCGGCATCTGCGTTCTCTGCAACTGCAACGAGGTTCAGCGAACAAGCCCGTGTTACCGGAGCGGAAGCATCATCGGGGGTCAACGATTTCCATAACGCCACCAACTCACGTTCGATTGAGACCACGTCAACTTCGTGAGGTGAGTCGAGAAGAATTGTCTGGTCTGAGTTCATTAAAGGATTCAGAGACGTTGTCGAAAATAGACACCAGGACTTGGATATCCCCGAGTGGCGCCACTCGCTCCACGCCAATATAGGCAACTCTGGTCAATTTTTCATTGTATAGAGGGAAGTTCTGCCACCCCCACCATGAAAAGGTCTGGTTTCAGGTGACAGTGACCACTTGAATTCTGGTATGCAGATTGTAAATTAGTACAGAAGATGGATCATTAGACGGAGGTTCGAGTATGGATTTCTTGCGTCTTGAGACATTTATTTCCGGCGTTCGGGACTTCGAGTCGGCACAATACCATGTGTTGCAGGGGCTTCAATCATACAGTAATGAGTTTCACCATAACCGTCTCTATCCGGCGCTCGGGGAATTGATAGAACTCCATGCCGTCCTTCAGGACTTCATACAAAAGAAGGGTGAGATCCAGAGCAAGCTGCCGCAACGCATGAAGGAAATCGATCTGGAGAACCAGAAGATTGTCTATGAGCAAATGCAAGAGTCAGACTTTGAACGTGCCGCGCAACTGATTGCATGGTCGTTGCCTCTCATCAGGAAAACGATTGACGAAGGGATGTCGATCTTTCAATTCGTGGACGAACACATTACTATTGAAGGAGTGGGAATTCTGCCCGTGTACCGCGAGGAAGGATACTGGTTTGTCCCCGATGCACGCACGGCAAAGTTGTATCTGCTCAGATATGAGATCAGCCTCTTCTCGTCTGCCAGTGAGAAATTCCGAACCTTGAAAACCCGGCTTCTTGAAACGCTTGAACAATCTTATATCCGTCATTCACCGGAGTCACTGAAACTGGAACTCATCGCGCGATACCACGATCTGCCAAACCCGGCAACATTCGCCTGCGAAACGGATATGGACTTCCCATACGCAGAGACATTTCTGCCGGTGGCTAAACGCAAACTCATGTCTCAACTCTTTTCCTGAGTTCACTCATCACCTCAAGATCACGCAAGAATATCCGCCGCTGTCCGATTTGCAGACACCACGCTCCCCTGCTCTTAAACAAGTTCCGGGGTCAGGAAGAACAGGCGGTTGTCCGCAAGCTCGCGGAACGTCACCCGGCATGGTCGCCTGCATCCGGACTCTGTGAGCGATGTTTCTATCTGAACGAATATGACACGTTCGAGGAACATTTCTCAAGTCGTGAGCACGGATCGTTGTTTCGTGTACACCAGAAGAACCCGTTTGCGCTTCTCCCGACTCCCCTTCGACTCGACTCGGATCCGCGATTCAGCGGCCGCGGAGTAACGATCGCGTTCATCGACTCCGGCTTCTTCGCTCATCCCGATCTTATTAAACCCCGGAACCGGATCCGTGCAATCGTCGATGTGACCGATGAGGGACAAACACGCGGATACTTCCGCTCACCGCATCCGGAAAGCTGGCACGGTACAATGACTACGGTTGCCGCAATTGGCAATGGTGCTCTCTCGCGTGGTTTGTATTCAGGCATTGCACCCGACGCAAACGCAGTATTGATCAAAGTTTTTGATGCGCGGACAGGGCGAGTCAGTGAAGAGAACATTGCGCGTGGATTACGATGGGCAATTGCGCACCGCCAGCAGTACAACATTGGCATTATCAGTCTCTCGGTTGGTGGCGATGAACCTTCACCCGCTACCAAGAACCCCGCCGACCAGGCAGCAGAAGAAGCCGTTGCGGCAGGCATCGTTGTCGTTGCAGCAATCGGCAACAACCCGGAGCGGCCGATTGTCCCGCCGGCCAGTTCACCTTCAGTTATTACAGTCGGCGGTGTGGATGACAGGAACGATGTTCATTTGGAAGCACGCTCGATGTATCATTCCGCGTTCGGGGCAACATTTGACGGACACAGCAAACCCGAAATCATCGCGCCGGCAATCTGGCTGGCTGGTGCAATTTTGCCGGGCACCGACCAGTACGACGAATCCAAAGCGCTTTTTGCGCTGATGAACGCATCTCCGAAAAATGCCGAGTCAGTATTCAACCGTTATGAAAAATACTTGCCTGATGCTCCAAAAGGTCTCATCAAGGGTGACTACAAGGAATGGTGTCGCGTACAAATCGCAGAGAAGAACTACGTTGCCCCGTTTTACAAGCATGTGGACGGGACCTCTTTTGCGGCGCCTATCGTTAGCTCAGTGATTGCTCAGATGCTCGAAGCCGCACCGTCACTTTCTCCCGACACCATCAAGCAGATATTGATCGACACAGCAGACCCACTGAAGGGTGTTCCG
>CAZIHJ010000103.1:6582-10008 GCA_964538485.1 uncultured Chitinophagales bacterium
TTCCCAAACCCGCTCCCGGACTCCACCAGTACAAGTTCGTGCTGGATGAGCAGGTCTGGACCGACGATCCGGCCAACACCCGTCGCGAACCGGACGGGTACGGTGGATGGAACAGCGTTCTTGAGGTGTGATTCCCAGCTTAAAAACACCACTGATTGCTTGCACTATTGCCCGAATTCCCGTATAGTAGGGCAATACCATTCGTCGGCCTCCACACGCCGGCATCAACCGTACAACTTCTTCACCACACATACTCGGAGTCAGGATGGCAAAGACTGCCCCCACAGCAAGGCCAAAACCCGCGAAGGCCTCTTCGCTTGATCCACTTATCGAAAAGCTCAATTCGTTCTCCGCGGATAATTACTGGGACCTGGGCAAATTCCTCGTTGAAAAGGTAACACCTGCCGCGCTGAAGGAAGGGATCTTCGGCGACCAGGTACTCAAGCGAATGGCCGACGTGCCGGGATTCAAGTTCCCGTATGCCATGCTGAAACAGTGTCACATGTTTTTCTCCTACTACCCCGATGTGGACAAACGACCGCTCCCCGAAATCTTCTACTTCGAGCTGGCAACAAAGGTGGATGAAAGCAGAGACCGCGACCGCTACGAGAAGATGGCCATCAACAACAAGTGGACGATCTCGGACCTGCAAAAGAAAATCCGCGAGGAGGAGTTTTCGCGTCGCGAGGATGAACGGACAAAGTTCGGATTCGATCTCAAGGAACGGAACGTGTGGACATTCGAAGCTCCCGATCCCCGCTTTGGCAAATCCGGTTACAAGGGGCGACTGCCCGGACAGATTGTTGCGAACGCGCTCTTCTATTACACACAACCCGGCGCTGTGGTCGTCGACCCGATGGCGGGAAGCGGCACCATGGGTGATGTGATTGAATCGCTTGCCTATTTCAGTAACCGCAGATGCAAGATGTATGATCTCGACCCGATCGATGCCAAGATCGAACGCGCCAACATTTTACAAACCGGCATCCCGGAACAATCCGGCAGTGTGGATTATGTGTTCCTCGATCCTCCCGCGGATTTCTATCCGAAGGGTGACGAGTCCGATTTCTCTCCGGCCGCGGCAAAAGCCGAAACGATGATGAAATTCAAAACGCTGGCTCGCGAAGGTGCCCGCATCCTGAAACCCGGTGGCCGTCTCTCCGTTATCGTGGAGGCCTCAACAGGGAGTTTTGGTGTGATTGATTTTCCGTTTGAGGTAAGTCTCGTGATGAAAGAAATGGGACTCTCAGGCATCGGCAAGGTCTACCTGCCGCGACGCGGCGATGCGACAAAGGCCCGCTCGGTTTCCAATGAAGGACTGAAACCTATGCACTCCGATTGCCGCGAGTTGTTGACGTTCCAAAAACCATCAGTGCAAGCGGGAACCAATGGAGCGTAAGAAACTGAGCGAGAAGGAAGTCCGGGAGAAATTGAGCGGACTTCCGGAGTGGAAACTCAAGGGTGGCAAGTTGTACCGTGAGTTCAAGTTCAAGGACTTCAAGCGGGCATTCGGATTTATGGCCAGCGTTGCCTTGATTGCTGAATCGCTGGACCATCACCCCGACTGGTCAAACGTGTACAACCGCGTAATTGTGGAGTTGCACACACACGATCTCGGCGGCATCAGCACGCTGGACTTCAAATTCGCTGAACAAGTGGATCAATTGCTGGTATAGCTCAACGAATCATTTTGCAAATACAAAAGCCGCCCAGGGAACGGGGCGGCTTTATTGTTTCAAGAGCCCAGTTCAACTATTAGACCCGTAGCAAGCCACGGAACCCCCTGGCAGCATAGTAAGATTCCGCACCGTTGTGGTACAAGAAGACAGTGCCGTAGCGGCGATCGCAAAAGATGGCGCCGCCGAGTTTTCTAATCGCCAACGGTGTTTGCACCCAGCTTGATGTCTTGGTATCGAAACTCCCAAGCTTCTGCAACTCCCGATATTGTTCTTCCATTAAAAGCTCAATGCCCATGTCAGCAGCCATATTCATGGCACTGTCTTTCGGTTTATGTTCTTTCCTTGACTCGAGCGCGTCATGGTCAAAACAAACACTTCTGCGACCGGCAGGGCTTTCGGCTGAACAATCATAAAACATGTATTCGCCCGTTTTTTTATCGTGACCGACAACATCCGGTTCACCACCGGTTCTTTCCATTTCATTGAGCGACCAGAGTTTTCCTGGATTGCCTTCCAGTCTTCCTTGCACCTTGGCCCACTCAAGACCTTTGTGGCGGTTCATGTTTCTCTCAAAGCGGGCTTTCAACACTCTGAGTAATTCTTGACGTTGTTCTGGTGACAAGTCTTTTTTATTTTTCTTTGCCATAATGTGTTGTTGTGATTTGTTTGTCAATGTCTACTTTTGTTTTGCGGATGCGTCAATCATTCCCTTCAGAACTTTCAAATCAATATCTTCCAGTTTCTTGATGTAGATACAACCGCCGTCGGTTTTGTTTTTACCTAATTTCTTAATTGCAGCGGCGTGCTCCTTATGATTTATCATCAGGTACAAGGACAGATTCGCTTTACGGGGGGAGAAACCTACCAGGAACCAATCTACTTCCCTGCCGGTGGCGGGACTTTTGTATCTCTTATTTCCAAAACCGATGATCGAGCTGCCCCACAATGCCGGCTCTTCCCCGGTTGCTTTCTTCATCATTGCCAAAAGCACAAAACTGTCTTTGCGCTTTTGTTCATCTTCAACGTTGTTAACAAAATCCTCCACACTTGCAGAGGTTGGTTTTGTTTTTATTTCAGCCAGTTTTGATTTAGCCATAATGCGATTATTGTTTATTTGACATTTGGTTGCCCTACGAGCCACGCAAAATCTTCTCCATCTTCCTCCCCTTCGCCAACTCATCCACCAGCTTATCCAAATAACGGGCCTGCCGGGTCAGAGGATTCTCAATTTCCTCTATGCGATATCCGCAGATCACTCCGGTGATAAGATGAACGTTAGGGTTGAGCGTTGCCTGGTCGAAAAACGTTTCAAAAGTTACTTTCGCTTTTATCAGTTTTTGCAGTTTACTGTTATCGAAGCCCGTTAACCACTCTATGACCTGATGCAGTTCTTTTTTTGTCCTGCCTTTGCTCTCCACTTTTGCGAGATACATGGGATAGACCGAGGCGAAGATCATTTTCGCAATACGCTGATTGTGTGTTTCAGTAGGTTTCATAGCTTATTGGGTAGTGACTCAGTTTAAGGGCAACCGGAGAGCAAACAACGACGCTTACTTCTTCTTCGATTTCGGGACAAGATTGTTCTCGTACATCTCAATCCATTCCTCGGCGCTCATCTTTTTCATTAATTCACCGATGAGTTTATAGGGGATCTCTTCCATCTTCTTAAAACGCACGCAACTCTTACCCATATCCAGTTTTTGTTTGCTGTGTTTGGGATATTCGCTCACAAACCATTTTGATAATT
>CAZIHJ010000104.1:0-9923 GCA_964538485.1 uncultured Chitinophagales bacterium
CGTCGCTCCCCCGCCGCCACTCAACGAGAAGGGGCTTGCCTGCACTTTCTTGAACGATGGTCCGGAGCTTCTGATCGTACTCGACCGGGATGCCGTTGAGCGAGAGGATAACATCCATGGGTTTCAACCCGAGTTTGTCCGCAGGTTTGCCCGGCTCTACGACGCTGACGACGATTTCTGTATTCGATGGCATCAGTCCGAATGACGAAACGTCCGGCTCGGGTATTTCAGCACGGGAGATTTGTAAGTGTACCGTTTCTCCGGAACGCTGAACTGCAAAACTGATGTCCATTCCCATGTGCTCCACGTATACAAGCTGGAGAATCTGGTCCCAATGCTTTACGGTGGTACCATTGATGGTCAATACCTTGTCGCCTCGTTTGAGACCCGCTTTTGCTGCCGGGCTTTCTTCTGCGACATAACCAATTTCCGTTGTTTCGCGTATCGTTTTCCCCTGCGCATAGTTGATGCCCCAGAAAATCGCGATTGCCAGGAGCAGATTCATGATCACGCCGGCGGAAATGACGATCATGCGCTGCCAAATAGGTTTGGACCGATACTCCCACGGTTCGGGTGGCTTGTTGATATGCTCAATATCAAAACTCTCATCAATCATTCCTGCGATCTTTACGTAACCCCCGATGGGAATCCAGGAGATGCAATAATCGGTCTCGCCGATCTGTTTGCCAAAGGCGCGCGGAGGGAAGCCGATGGAAAATCGGTCGACGCGCATTCCACATAACTTCGCCGCGAGAAAATGACCGAGCTCGTGAACGAATACAAGAACCCCCAACGTCACAACAAAATAAAATACCGTTTCAAGAAACTGCATAGTTCCCTCTTTCTGGTAAGGCGGCCTGCCGCCGCGCCTGCTCACGTGTTTCTCTGTCTGTACGAATTACATCATCCAAAGTTATGTTGTGGATCGGAACATGCGCCATCAACGCATCCTCGATAATGTGAGGAATACCGCTGAAGGGGATCTTCTCATCAAGAAATAATTCTACGGCAACCTCATTGGCAGCGTTCAATACCGTCGGGGCCGTTCCTCCAATATCAAGCGCCATGTACGCCAGCCGCAGAGAGCGGAACCTGTCAACGTCCGGTTTCAAGAATGTCATCTGTGCAAGGTGCTCAAAGTCCAGTTTCCTGAATGTTGATGCTGGCCTCTCGGGATATGTCAGCGCATACTGGATCGGAAGTTTCATGTCCGGAATTCCCATCTGTGCTTTGATTGAGCCATCAGCAAATTCCACCATTGAGTGAATAATTGATTGAGGGTGGATGACCACTTCAATGCTTGCCGCAGGTACAGCGAACAACCAGAACGCCTCAATTACCTCCAACCCTTTATTCATGAGTGTTGCCGAATCAATGGTGATCTTATTGCCCATTCGCCACGTTGGATGGTTCAAGGCCTGAGCCACGGTCACCGTATCAAACTGTTCCTTCGGGAGATGGAGAAACGGACCGCCCGACGCCGTCAGAATCAAGCGCTCAATTCTCGCCTCGTCCTCGCCGCGAAGACATTGCAAAATGGCGCTATGTTCGCTGTCCACCGGGAGCAGTTGGACCCCATTGTCCCGGACGCTCTTCATTATCAACTCGCCGGCAACAACCAATGTTTCCTTGTTTGCGAGAGCGACGTCCTTGCCCGCCTCGATTGCCGCAAGTGTTGGCCGTACACCGGCAAATCCTACCAAAGCACTGAGGACCAGGTCCACGTCGTTTCGCCGGACGATCTCCAGTAACCCTTCTTCACCGCTAAGTACTTCTGTGGTGCCGTTGAGAACCTTCCGCATGACCGATGCGTTGCACTCATCAAGCACTACGACGCCACGCGGTTTGAATATGTGCACCTGTTCCCGAAGAAGATCAATATTCCTGTGGGCGGTGAGATAGGTGACACGGAATCGATCAGGCAAACGGGTGAGGACATCAAGGCTGCTGCGACCAATGGAACCGGTCGATCCGAGAATGGCGATATTTCTTCGGGTGCTCACGAGAATAAGGGATGCTGAAAGACCGGGGTGTCGAATATGTTCATTGATTACTGCTGATTATGAAGAGCAAGGTACGGAAAGCACCTTTGTTTAGCAAGACAACATCGTGTCTGTATACAACAGAGAAAGTCGAATGGGAGTTCTGGTGTGAGCGATTTTGTTGATTCGTGGAACCAAAATCAGTATGTTGGCAACAGTATCCTGGTATTACTTGTCTGATGGTGAGCATGTTCATTACGTTTGAGGGGCTGGATTTCTCGGGAAAAACAACGCAGGCGAAGCGCCTCATCGAGAAGCTGCGTCTACGCGGGCACACAGTCCACTTTCTTCGGGAGCCAGGCGGCACAAAGATCTCTGAACGCGTCCGCGAAATTCTGCTTGATAAAACATTCGGCGAAATGACCGATGCCGCGGAGCTTCTTCTCTTCTCCGCAAGCCGCTCGCAGCTTGTCACCGAAGTAATTCTCCCTGCGCTCCGCCGTTCCGAGGTTGTTGTCTGTGACAGGTACTTTGATTCCACCACGGCGTACCAGGGGTACGGGAGAATGCTCGATCTCGAAGCCGTGCAATTGATCAACCGGTTTGCTACCGGCGGGCTCGATCCGGACCTTACCATTCTCATCGACATCAGTGTTGATGAGATCGAACGCCGGAAAGCACATGCCGGTTTGACCTTTGACCGGATGGAAAGCTCGGGAAGGGAGTTCTATGAACGTGTTCGAACCGGTTACCACAAACTGTCGACCGACCAACCACGACGGTTTGTCCGCATAAACGGCATGGCTCCCGCGGATGAAGTTGGACAGAATGTCTGGCGATGTACGGAAGAACGATTACCTCAAATCGAATCAGCGTAGAGGAGAAGAATGGGTAGAATCACAGAGTTTCGTGGTAGTACGATAAGGATCCTGGTGCTCGGCCTGGCAACCGCGGCGATGTTTGGTTTCACCCTTCCCGGCGATGATGATTTCTTTTTCAAGATGAACAAGAGCATAGACATTTTCGGGCGCGTGTACCGCGAAATTGCCATGAACTATGTGGATGAAGTTGATCCTGAGAAATTCATGGAAGCCGGGATAGAAGGAATGCTCGGTACGCTCGACCCGTACACGGTGTACATAGAAGAGAAGGATGGAGTTGAGGTCGAGCTTCTCACAACGGGCAAGTATGGCGGTATCGGTGTGACTATTGGCCAACGGGAGGGAGAAATTCAGGTCATCACAGTCATGGATGGATATTCCGCGCAACGCCAGGGGATTCTGCCCGGAGACAAAATTCTCGAAGTGGACGGCATAAGAATTGGCGTCCAACGCCCTGACGAGATTCGTTCGCTTACACGGGGGACCGCCGGAACAGAAGTGAAAGTGCTGATCGAACGGGAAGGAGAACCGGCTCCATTGCAGTTTGTTCTCATTCGCGAAGACATCCAATTGAAAAATGTTACGTACTCCGATCTTCTCGAAGATGGGTTGGGGTACATTCGCCTGGAGCGGTTTTCGCGCACTGCCGGTGATGAAGTGCGTCAGGCCCTGCGTGAGATGAAAATAAAGGGCGAGGTCAAAGGGGTCGTTCTCGACTTACGCGGGAATCCAGGCGGGCTCCTGGATGCTGCTGTGGAGGTCGTAAGCAAGTTTGTTCCCCGCAACACGCTGGTTGTTAACACCAAAGGCCGGCGGGCAGACGCCGATAAACCGTACCACTCACGTGAAGAGCCGATAGTTCCGGATGTGCCGCTTGTGGTGTTGACCGATCGCAACAGCGCCAGTGCGAGCGAGATCGTTTCCGGTGCACTACAAGATTTGGACCGTGCGTTGATTGTTGGTACACGAACGTTCGGCAAGGGACTGGTGCAAACGGTCGTGGATCTTCCGTACGACACAAAAATGAAGATTACCACTGCGCGCTATTATATTCCGAGCGGACGCAGCATTCAAGAGATTGACTACAAGCAGCGCGATCGCAATGGCGTTTTTACCGCCTATGCTGACAGTCTGAAGAAAGAGTTCAAGACCGCTGGCGGTCGCACGGTATATGAGCACGGTGGCGTGGCTCCTGATTCAGTTGTAGAGGGCAAGGATCGTGGTCCGATGATACGACAACTCATCCGGAAGTCGATGTTTTTTAGATTTTGTAACACGTATGTCACCGAACATAAGGGCGAACAGCTTACCGGCGTTACCGATGCCATCCTCGAGGATTTCCGTGGGTATCTCATCAAGCAGAAATTTGAGTATGAAGAGGAGAGCGAAGCAAAACTCGAAGAGTTGAGAGCTCTTGCCGGAAAGCTCAATTACGGCGAACGCGTACAATCCGATCTTGCGGCGCTGAAGACTGAGCTCGCAAAGGAGAAGGAACGCGGGTTCGACCGGTACAAAGAGGATATCCGGAGTGAACTGGAGATCGAGTTAATGGCCCGGGTGCGGGGCGAGCAGGGAAGAATTGCCGCTTCGCTCAAAGTTGATCCGCAACTCGCAGTCGGACTGGAGTTTCTGAAGAACCCGAAACTCTATTCCAAAAAGATAAAAGACTGAGGAACAACACATGGATGTCGTTCATATCGTCATCCTCGTTGTTGCGGGAGCCGTCACCGGGTTTCTTGCCGGTTTTTTTGGTGTTGGCGGAGGAATTATTCTCGTTCCGATTCTGCTGTACTTCTTCACTGCAGTCCTCGACATCTCATCCCTCGTATCAACACACCTGACATTCGGCACGAGCCTGCTTGTTGTCGTATTCGCATCGCTCACCTCGGCAATACAACATTCAAAGAACGGTCATGTCGAATGGAAGGCCGTGACGTTTATCGGTGTGGCCAGCGTGCTCGGGGCATTTGCGGGCTCCGTGTTTGCTGCATCCCTTTCCGGGAAAACGCTGCAGCAGATTTTTGCCACGGTCGTTGCAATTGCGGCAATCCGTTTATTGATAGAGTCTTCCACCTCCGCCAAGGAACGTCCGATGAATCTTTCCCCGTTCGGATTGATGGGAATTGGTCTGGTGGTCGGACTCGTCTCATCGCTCGCCGGGGTCGGCGGCGGGGTATTCTCGATCCCGATGATGTACTACTTCATGGACTTTCCGTTGAAGAAGGCACTGGGCACGTCGAGTGCAACCATTGTTATTACCGCACTCGCCGCGATGATCGGATATGTGGTGAACGGGTGGGGTGATTCGCTCCTCATACCATACTCCCAATTCACGCTCGGCTATGTAGATTATTTTCACGCAATTCCCATTATCATCGGCACGATACCTCTGGCAAAACTGGGAGCCACCGTTGCCCACAAGACCCATGTGGACAGACTGAGAATATTATATGCGATATTCCTTCTTGCAATAGCCGTGAAGATGTTCTTCTTCTAAATTGGTCCCGACAGGTTGAGGAGAATAGCCATGACGAAGTCATTCCGTGCGACAGTGATTGCGTTTTCCGCATTGCTTCTTATTGGATTTCTCTTGTTCTCTCAGTTCTCACCTAGGAAAGAAGTCCATCGTGTTCCGGTCTCACTCGGTACCGAAGACAATCCACATGCGCAAGCGGAGATGGAATTTCTTATCCAGCGGGATCCGGTTGCCAACGCCATCCCCATGAATATTCGGTCGCGTGAACGGGAGTTTGCGCGCGGGATACCAACGCGAGAAGACATGCACGCCTCATCACCCCGGAATACAAGCGTGTCATCGCCTGCGTTGGCTTGGATTGAGCGGGGTCCGGATGACGTGGGAGGTCGCACCCGTGTTTTTGCTGCCGATGTGGAGAATCCCGATCTTCTGATTGCCGGTAGCGTCGGTGGAGGAATATGGCGTTCGCTGGATGACGGCGCATCATGGTCGCTGGTGACTTCTCCCGGACAAATTCACAACACGGTGTGTATTGCACAGGATACCCGACCGGGATTCACCAACATTTGGTACGTCGGAACCGGCGAGTTCCGTGGATCGACCAACAATGACACGCGCTGGGGCTCCTTGTATCGCGGCGATGGGATATTCAAGTCAACAGATAGCGGTGGTTCCTGGACGCTGCTTCCATCAACATCATCCGGTACGCCAGACGTTACCGATCCGTTCGATTACAACTGGAATATTGCCACTGATCCTACCAACATTTCACAGGAAGAAGTCTATGCGGCCACCCACTTCGGTATCTATCGCTCCACCGATGGCGGGGGAAGCTGGACAATTGCGCGATCCGCCGACGCTTCGTTCACCGGCGTTACGGTGTCTTCCACTGGTGTTGTCTATGCGTTCACAAGGAACAGCGGTGTACCGAGAATCTGGCGTTCGCCGGATGGCGTGACGTGGACGAATATCGCGCCGGCATCATTCCCCACCTCCACCGGGAGAATCATCTTTGCAGTTGCACCATCCAATTCCAATGTGGTGTATCTTTTTGTGCAAGGAGCAAACAACTCTCCGGCTGTTGCAGGCCACCAGCTCTGGAAATACACATACGTTTCAGGAGATGGCTCGGGTGCGGGCGGTACGTGGGAGAACAGGAGTGCCAATCTCCCCGGAGATATCAACACTCAGGCCGGGTATGATATGCTGGTACATGTAAAGCCGGACGATTCAAACTTCGTCCTGATCGGCGGAACAAACCTGTACCGTTCAACGGATGGGTTCACCTCATCGAACATTGCAACGATCGGCGGATATCCATTCTGGCCGCAGGGTCCTCATCACCCGGATCTTCATGGAGGGTTCTTCAGGGTGGATGATCCGAACGCATACTATTCCAGCCACGACGGCGGGGTGACAAAGACTCTTGATGTGCGAGACGCGGATGTATCGTGGATCAGTCTGAACAATGGATACAATGTCACACAATTTTATTCCGTGTCCATTGCACCTGAAGCAGGCAGCAACCTCATCCTTGCCGGAGCGCAGGACAACGGAACCCAACTTGGCAATGCACCGGGAGTTTCCAGTTGGGAAATGGCATTCGGCGGTGATGGAACTGTTGTGAAAGTAGCGCCGTTGGCTCACGACCGTCTCTACACGCAATACCAGGGTGGGCAAATTCAGCGGATGCAGCGTGATCTGAACGACGTGGTCTTCATTACTCCGGACAATGCAACGAACATGCTCTTTGTTACACCGATTGTTCTCGATCCCAACAATCCGGCCATGCTGTATTATCCTGCCGGGAGTATCAGCCCCGCGCTGACAAGCGCGATTTGGCGAAACGATGATGCCCCGAATGCCGATGGATTCACCGGATGGAATCTGCTCACCGCAACCGATGTGGGGAGTGCCGCGGGGTACTCGCGTCGCATTACGGCGCTGGGTATTTCAGCGTCAAATACTCCCAACGTACTCTATTATGGAACGGTGGATGGAATAGTCAAGCGCGCGGAGAACGCACACACGGCAACTCCGACGGTCACAACGATTACGCCTCCCGGACTCAATGGCGGAACATCAACAGGTGGGTTTGTCCGTGGCATTGCCGTGGATCCGGCAAACTCCAACAATGTCCTGGTCTGTTTCGGCAACTACAACTTCCAGAGCATCTGGTACAGCACCAACGGCGGTTCCTCATGGATCGATGTGGAAGGAAATCTCGCAGGTTCAACCGGTCCATCAATTCGCTTCGCGTCCATCTTTCATATCAATGGCGAGATGCTGGTGTTTCTTGCAACGAGCATCGGCGTTCTTTCCACTACTTCTCTCAATGGAAGTTCAACAGTTTGGGTGCAGGAAGGTGCAAATGAAATCGGTAACATCCTGACCGGCTATCTTGACTACCGGTCGTCCGATCAAACACTTGCCGTCGGCACACATGCCCGTGGTGTATTCACCACACAATTCACATCTCTTCCGTCGGTCGCAGTTTCAGTAGACGCCGGCTGGAACATGCTTTCCAATCCGATGGACACCCCGAACGATTCGATCAATATTCTCTTTCCCGCACACGTTCCCCCGGCGTTCTCGTATATCACGGGCGTAGGGTACGAGCCCGCGAACGATTTGGTGAGTGGTACTGGCTACTGGATGAAGTTCCCGACGGATGCCACCGTGAACATTTTCGGAGTGCGTATTGATAGCCTTGATGTCTCCGTGCAGGCGGGTTGGAATCTCATGGGATCTATTTCCGGTCCGGTACCCACAGACGCAATTATCCAAACGCCATCGAACATTGTTGTTTCTGAGTATTACGAATTCACTCCAGCGGGTTACCTGAGAACAAATACACTTTATCCGGGGAGGGCCTATTGGGTGAAGGTGGCAAGCGACGGCGCGCTAAGGCTAATTACATCGGAGAACCAATAGGAGCACCAGGCTCCCGGCTCTGCCAGACTGTTCAGCCCTTTAGTTTCAATTTCTTTTCTATCATCCCTACAACCATGTCCAGGTCATCTTTCCTCTTCACAAAATCCAATCCATCCGATTCGATAACCAATAACGGTCCACGCTTGTAACGCTTGATCCACGATTCGTAGTGACCGTTAAGCTGCGCGAGATATTCTCTCTTGATGGATTGCTCGAAGTCCCGACCACGCAGAGAAATCTGTTTCATCAGTGTGTCAACGCTCGCACGAAGATAGATGAGTAAGTCGGGGGGATGAAGGAACTCAGTCATCACGTCGTACAGGGCGAGATAATTCTCGTAATCACGTTTCTCCATGTTGCCGATCTCGTGCAGATTGCGGGCGAAGATCTCTGCATCTTCATAGATCACGCGGTCGAGAATGACGGAGCGCTTTCCTTCCGTAATGGATTTCTGGCTGCGGAAACGGTTGGAGAGAAAATAGACCTGCAGGTTAAACGACCAGCGAAGCATGTTGGCGTAGAAGTCCGTGAGGTAAGGATTGTCGGCAACGGATTCGAAGTAGGGCTTCCACCCGAAATGCTTTGCCAGAAGCTTTGTCAGCGACGATTTACCTGCTCCAATATTGCCAGCGACCGCAATAAAGACTTTCCTTGCCGGTTTCTTCGATTTCATTTGTGTCCTTCGTTGATAATCTTAGCGAGAAGTTCAAGTGCATCAATTGAGCGCGGGCCTGGGCGGGAGACAATATCGGAGTCGATGCGGGCCACGCGATTATTGCGGACAGCGTTGATAGTTGTCCATTCCGGAAACATACTCATGAGCTCGTCCGTATCCCGCATCGCGTCCGACATTACGATGAGCACGTCCGGATTCTCGGCAACCACCGATTCACGACTGTATGTGGGATACGTTGCGGGAGATGAAGCGGCAATATTGCGGCCACCAGCCACCTCCAGCAACTCCGCCAGAAATGTTTTGCTGCCGACGACAATAAGAGGTTGGAGCGCCACAATCATTAATACCTTTGGAGCAACGCGGACTCGCGCTGGCACGGTAATCCGGCGCTCACGCGATTGCATTGAGGCAACAAGCTCATCGGCTTCGTCTTTGTGTCGGGTCAAAGCGCCGATGTCGGTGATCGATTTGTAGATGCCTGCCATGTTGCGCGGATTGGTGACGAAGACCGGCACACTCAGCGAGGTGAGTCGCGCAAAGTCCTCGCGCATGTTTCCCTCCATGCTCAAGAGGATCAGGTCTGGCTCCAGGCTGACAATCGTCTCAACGCTCGGATTGATTACCCCGCCGACCCGCGCTTTGCGTTGCGTGTTCTCAGGGTAATTGCAGTAGTCCGTTACGCCGGCAACCTGATCACCCGCGCCGATGGCAAACAATGTCTCGGTGATACTTGGCGCAAGCGAAACAATGCGTTGCGGTGGAGTGGGTAACTCGACGGTGCGACCCAAGTCATCGATGAGAATGACTTGTGCGCGAGCGGCCACAAACGCCGACACAAGCACCAACAATATTATGAGGAGAACCCGCGAAGTCATTTGAAACTGTCTCAGGAGGGTAGAAAGGACTTGAAGAATATAGCTGGAGCGGAGGGGAGAAGCAAGGCGTCCGCGTGAGAAGCGAGGGCTTCAGTATGA
>CAZIHJ010000105.1:0-1298 GCA_964538485.1 uncultured Chitinophagales bacterium
CGCTCACGGAACGGCTGCTCACCAACGGCGCCCTTCATCTCAACCGACCGTTTCAACATTCGGGCATAGCCAAATGAAAAGAACAACATCAGCAAGAAGACCGCCTGTTTCGCTCCAAGGATAACCGACCACGAATCGTTGTAGTCGAAAAAGATGAACCGTGGCGAAAAGAGCATCAGCGCAACGCCAGTAACTGCCATAGTCCACACACACATCCAGAGATACGGCAGGAACCTGAGCATGAATGCCATGCCCGCTTCTCTCGTTTCCGCAGCCACAAGTCCCGGAACCGTCACCACCGCCTGGTACATCAGTCCTCCCAACCAAACGACCATACTAAAGAAGTGCAGACTCTTGGTCGCCCAGAGGAGGAAATCCATGTTTGGTTGCCGGGCCGGTTGTTGTGAAACGCTGTGAAACGATTTGACCCAAGATAGCGGTTTGGTGGGTGTGATGCAATGAAATGGGTGGAAATATCCGAGCCGGACGGGACTCTATTCAATGCGCGCCCTTGTCATTCTGAGACCCGCTCTTGCTTTTTGGGTCGAAGAATCTGAACAATAAAGGAGCTCCTTTGGTTACATAGTAATCCCGCAAAAGGTGGGACTCCCTCACAAGGACAGACAACTTGTTTCGAATGACATTATGAAAACACTATTCCTCGCCTGTCTCCTTCCGGCACTTATATATGCGCAGGAACCAAGACCAGTCATGGTGATCGCGCACCGCGGCGCGTCTGCATACGCGCCGGAGAATACCCTCGCCGCTATGCACAAGGCAATCGAGCTGCGGGCCGATGCGCTGGAGATCGATGTGCGCCAGACGAAGGACAGTCAGATTGTACTGATGCACGACGCAACAGTTGACCGAACCACAAACGGCAGCGGTGATATCGGTGAATTGATGTTGAATGAAGTACGGGCATTGGATGCGGGAAGTTGGTTCGGGGCGGAATTTGCGGGCGAACGAGTGCCGACGCTTGGAGAGATAGTCGAACTTATGGATTCAAGTCTGACCCTCATCATTGAAGTGAAGGGGGATTCCGAAACCTATCCCGACATTGAGCGGCGCGTGGTTGATATGATTACGGCGGCAAACATCAGGAAGCAAGTGATACTGAAATCGTTTGACCGGGAAGTATTGGAGACGTTCAGGCGTTTGGCTCCGGATATCCCGCGGCTGTTCGTGTACGCACTCCGGATTCCGTGGCTGGGACTGATAATCGACGATGGCGTTTCTGCGGGAAGTGTATTTACCGTCGATGCGGAGTATCTTCAGCCACACCGGTTTTTTCTGAG
>CAZIHJ010000105.1:1398-9908 GCA_964538485.1 uncultured Chitinophagales bacterium
CATTTCGCATTCCGCTTTTCATCTACCCTTCCGCGTTATGCTTTACCACCCGCGCCTCGGCCATGAAAATCACCTCTTCGGCAATATTGGTTGCGAGATCGGCAACACGCTCGAGGTTCCGACTGACACGGATGAGTTCCAGGGCCTGCTCAACGGTATTTGAATCTTGGCGAATACACTCCACCAGATCCTTCACCACACGCTTATTCATGTCATCAATGATATCGTCACTGCGCAATACACCCCTGCACAGTGACGCGTCGGTTTGAATAAACCCATCAATTGCATCGCGCAACATCCCCTTGGTAATCTGCGCCATCTGCGGAATATCCACCAGCGGTTTCAGCGGCGGCGCGGCGGAATACTGGACTGCAGACTCCGCAATGTTCACGGCATGGTCACCGATACGCTCAAGGTCATTGTTGATTTTGGATGCGGCGAGAATAAAACGAAGATCCACAGCCACCGGTTGTTGCAGAGCGAGTAAGTCCACCACCGCATCATCAATTTCTATTTCGAATGCGTTTATCCGCTGGTCCTGGGCGATCACCTCTTTCGCAAGGTCAATCCGGCGTTCCAGCAACGCTCTAATGGACTCGGCAATCGCTTGTTCGGCGAAGCTGCCCATTTTGATAATGTTTGTCTTGAGTGATTCAAGTTCCTGTACAAAATGTCGCTGCATTTCTATGCCTGTGAATAGTCTGACCCCATCCTGTGGATTGAAGATAGAAATTCCGCCGTGGAAGTCAAATGTGGAAGGGAGACGGAGATCAAGAGCTCTTGCGGGCTATTCGTCCAGCGCGTTGTGCTTGACGATCTTCGCATCGACAAGGAAGATCACGTCCTCGGCAATGTTCGTTGCGTGGTCGGCGAGACGCTCGATATGTCGTGTGAGAATAATAAGATGTGCAGCCGGTTCAATGATGGAGTGATCGCGTTTCATCTCCCCCACAAGACGGTGGAAGATATCCCGGTCGAGGTCATCCACAACGTCATCGCTTTCCAGTACACGTGTGGCAAGCGCAGGATTATTATTGATAAAGGCATTCAGGCTGTCGCTCACCATGATGCGGGCAATTTGCAGCATCTCCTCCAGTCGCGTGCTGCGGAGAAATGCGTTGTGCAAGGCAAGAGGCTCAACACGCTCCGCAATGTTCACTGCGATGTCGCCGATACGTTCAATCTGATGATTGATCCTGAGCGCAGACATCAGCAACCGCAGATCGGCTGCAACCGGCTGATTGAGCGCGAAGATCTGCTGACACAGCTTGTCGATCTCCGTGTCGAATATGTTCACCCTGTCGTCGTCGGCAATTACACGGCGCGCCAAGTCTACATCCGCGTCGAACAGCGCCTTAGCCGCCGCGTCGATCTGGGCATCGACCAACGATCCCATTGTAATCAGCGTCGATTTGAGTTGTTCAAGCTCTTGTTCGAAGTGTCGTAGCATGGGAATCAGCCGAACCTGCCCGTAATGTACTCTTCCGTTTGTTTCTTCTCGGGCGTCGTGAACATCTTCTTGGTCTCCCCCACTTCAATCAGTTCCCCCAGATAAAAGAACGCGGTATAGTCGCTGACACGTGCCGCCTGCTGCATGTTGTGCGTAACGATGACGATCGTGTAATTTTCCTTAAGCTCGTAGATCAGTTCCTCGATCTTTGCCGTCGCAATAGGGTCAAGCGCACTCGCCGGTTCATCCATCAACAGTACTTCCGGATCAACGGCAAGCGCCCGCGCAATACACAATCGCTGCTGCTGGCCGCCCGAAAGTGCCAGTCCGCTCTTCTTCAGATCATCCTTCACTTCATCCCATATCGCGGCACGCTTCAGACTGGTTTCCACGATGTGATCCAGTTTCTGTTTATCACGAATGCCATTGATCTTGGGACCATAGGCAACGTTTTCATAAATGGATTTTGGGAAGGGATTGGATTTCTGAAAGATCATTCCCACGCGCTTGCGTAATTCCACAACATCCACGGCCTTGTCGTAGATATTCACATCATCAATAACAACACTCCCTTCTATCCGGACATTGTCGATCAGATCGTTCATTCTATTCAGACTGCGCAGGTATGTCGACTTGCCACAGCCGGATGGACCGATCAAAGCCGTCACGTGGTTGGTCCTGATGTCGATGGAGATCTTCTTCAGGGCCTGCTTTTCGCCATAGAAGAGATTCAGGTCATTGGTCTTGATCTTGTAAACGTGGTTGGTATTTTGCGTCGACTCTGTCATTGAATTTGCCGGGCACGGACTCGTGAGCGAAGGAGGATTGCTGAGAAGTTCAGCATGAATGTCAGCAACAACAGCACCAATGTCGTTGCATACTGAATACCCTTCGTCGCTTCAACATTCGTGGATTGTGTGGACATGATATAGACGTGGTAACCAAGTTGCATGAATTGATCGGAGAGCGCTCCGGGAAGCTGGGGAAGGAAGTATGCAACGCCGGTGAAGAGAATCGGCGCCACCTCGCCGGCCCCCCTGCTTACCGCGAGAATTGTCCCTGTGAGAATACCGTTAAGGGAATTGGGAAGAACAATTTTCCAAATCGTCTGCCATTTTGTTGCACCAAGGGCCAGACTCGCTGCGCGTAAATCCTGGGGAACGTTCTTGATCGCTTCTTCAACCGAGACAATTACTACCGGGAGTGTCAGCAGCGCCATGGTTAAGCTTGCCCACAGGATATTCGGCTGTGCCCACCGGAGCTGCACACCGTCAGTGAACGCGGCATCCATTCCCGTTCCGACAAACTGCACAAAGAAACCGAGTCCGAATAACCCGAACACAATCGACGGAACGCCGGCAAGTGTGTTTACCGCAAACCGGATGGACCGGGCAAGAATCGATTTCTGGCTGGCGTATTCACTGAGGTAAATTGCCGTGATTGCGCCGGCCGGCACACCCGCAATGGACATCAATAGCACAAGAAACACTGTCCCCACGATTGCCGGAAATATCCCCCCCGCTGTCATTCCTTCCGTCGGTGCAGCAGTCAAAAACTCCCACGACATCGTGTCCCACCCGCCCATCACAATATTGAACATGATGAGGAGGAGAATAGCAACGATCGAAAAGGCGGCGAGCCCTGATACGCCGACGACATACGAACCAAAAATCGCGCGCTTCAGCTTCATCTATCCCTCACCGCGGAATCGTTTGAGAAGTCGCTGGCGAATGAATACCTCCGCCACAGCATTCAGCGTGAACGTAAAGATAAATAACACCGCCCCGATCAGGAACAACACATGGTAGTGCGTATCACCGAAAACCACCTCGGCCATCTCTGCACCAATAGTGGCGGACATTGTACGTACCGGCTCGATGAAACTCCATCCGAGTAACGCTGCGTTTCCCGTTGCCATAAGCACGATCATAGTCTCGCCAAATGCGCGTCCGAACCCAAGCAAAACAGCGGCAAAAACACCCGGCGTTGCCGCGGGGAGTGTGACGAAGAGGGCTGTTTGCCATTTCGTCGCGCCGAGAGCCAGACTTGCCTCTGTCATATACCTCGGTACCGCGGAAAGTGCATCCTCGGAGAGCGTATAGACGATCGGAATGACGGCAAGCGACATCGCAACGCCGCCAACAAGGGCGTTGAGACGATACTCAAACCCGAACGCCTCCTGCATCAACGTTGCAAGAGTCACAAGGGCAAAAAATCCGATTACCACGGAGGGAAATCCCGCCAGTAATTCGATGGCCGGTTTGAGGATCTCCCTGGCCCATCGTGGAGCAAAGGACGAAGTGAACAATGCGGCAAGGATTGCGAGCGGCGAAGCAAAGAGTACCGCGAGAAATGTCACCTTGAGTGATCCGAGAGCAAGTGGAATAATGCCATACTTCGGCTGACCGGAAACGGGCTGCCATTCACCGGAGAGTAAATTCGAGAATGAGGCGTCTCCTTCGGAACCGGAGGTCTCCACCGACTCTGAACGGGATCGTGATTGATCGAGTGATCCGCTTGTCTCACCGAGAAACTCCTCCCCGTACGTCTCGGATTCCTCCACCACCTGTTGCTCCGCCGGGACGGCACTCTTATCCTTGACGAAGAAAATAGGAATGGCTTCGCGAAATACAAAAATGAAGATCAAGACAATTGTCGCAAGGGAAAGAAATGAAACCCCGGTGATGAACTTCTCCGCGAGAAATTCATCCCAGCGGAAACGTTTCTTCAATATCGTCGCGGTCAATCGCTGGCGCCCCGCGTTCTGAGGAGCGGGTTGATTCCGCAGGTTGGCCTTCAAGCGAGAATCTTCAGAGACTGGTGTAGGACGGGTGTTCGATTCCACAAGAGTCACAGTATCATTGTTTCTGGTACGAGCCACGTGTGTTCTCAGCGGATGGGATAATATCCAACCTCATTGACAATTTTTTGCCCCTCATCCCCCAGGATCCAATCAACATACTCCTTGATGGCTCCGGTGGGCCGGGTGCGTGTGTACAGATACAGAAACCTGCTGATTGGATACTTGCCGCTTCGGATATTGTCCATATTCGGAGAGTAGGCCGGAGACTTTGCATCTTTTCGTATCGGGAGTTCTTTGATCCCTTCTCCGTAGGCAGCACCACCATATCCGATGGACCATTTGTCCTTCACGACTGCGTTGACAAGAGCAGCAGTTCCGGGCATGTGCTGCGCGTTACGGGCAAAGTCTTCGCCAAGCAAGACTTCATCCTTAAAATACACGTACGTGCCGGAGTTGTTTTCGCGGCTGTAGAGGATAATCTTCTCGTTCGGCCCACCCAACTGCTTCCAGTTGGTGATTTTGCCTGTGAAGATATCCTTTACCTGGGCAAGTGTCAACTCCTTGATGGGGTTCATTTGATGGACGTATACGGCAAGCCCGTCGAGGGCGCATTTTATCTCCACTCCCCGCGAACCGTATTTTTCCTTCAGTTTGTCCCGTTCGCTTTGCTTCATCGGACGGGAGGAATTGCAGATATCCGTTGTGCCATTGATCAGGGCCGAAATCCCCGTACCTGAACCACCCCCGGTCACCTGAATGGAAACTTCAGGGTGCTTCTGCATGTACTTCTCTGCCCAACGCTGGCCAAGAATCACCATGGTGTCGGAGCCCTTGACGGTCATCGTCTGGCCGCCAAATGCGAGAACTGCACCGACAAAGACTGAAATAAGAGACATCATCTTCTTCATTGTTATTCTCCTGATAAAACTCTTGCGTTATCGAATTGGGAAGTAACCAACATTACTCACGATACTCTGTCCCTCATCGCCAAGAATCCAGTCGATGTATTCCTTCATCGTACCAGTCGGTCTGTTGCGCAAGTACATGTACAGATATCGTGAAATCGGATATTCGCCGGACTTCACATTCTCGAGTGTCGGTGCGAATGCGGCAGAGGAAGCGTCCTTCTTGACCTTCAGTTCCCTGATCCCTTTCGCGTATGCTGAACCACCGTATCCAATACCCCTCTTATCACGCGCAACGGCATTGACCACGGAGGCCGTTCCGGGAAGATTCTGTGCCGATGGAGAAAAGTCGTCGCCTTCCAGAACGTTATCCTTGAAATACACATAGGTACCCGAGTTATTCTCGCGGCTGTAGAGAATAATGCGTTCATCGGAACCGCCAACATCTTTCCAGTTCGTAATGTCACCGGTATAGATCTGTTTGATTTGCTGTAATGTCAGTTCGGTGACGGGATTGGTTTCATTCACGTAAATGGCGAGTCCATCCTGCGCACATTTAATCTCAACGCCCAGTGTACCGAATCGTTGCTTCAGTTTATCCCGTTCACTCTTCTTCATTGGCCTTGAGGAGTTGCAGATATCCGTTGTGCCATTGATGAGTGCGGAGATACCGGTTCCCGATCCACCACCGGTCACCTGTATTGACGTCTCGGATTTCTTTGCCATGTACAATTCCGCCCATCGCTGGGCAAGAATCACCATGGTGTCCGAACCCTTTACGGTAATAACATCTTGTGCGGTTGCGATACTGACAAGCAGCAGCGCGAGCAGAATCATTGTGAATCGCATTCGGTCTGACCCTTTGAATGTGTATTCAACTGTGCTTAGAATCTCACTTGTGTGCGGAAAGTAAAAACGTTGTCTTTGATGTTATCAACAAACGGCGCAAGCGATCCCGTGACGCCTGCGTTGAGGTTCTCGTTCTTGATCGATTCATAGTAGAAGACAAACTTGACGTTTTCATCCCAGTGATGAATAAACCCGAATGCCAGTGTTGAGTACTTGATATCTGCCGTTGAAAGGTTTGTGCCAGTGACGAAGTCGCCACCCCGCACATCCGTGTTCGGATCATATACATCATACTTTACAAGAATCTGATTCTGGCTGCCGATATTTTGGACATAGTAGATGTACCAGCCCAGAAAATCCCGTTTGTAGATCGGGCCCAGGGCCTGCGAAGAAGGGCTGACTGTAGTCAGGCTTTTTCCCGAAGGGCCAACAGTGCTGCCGATGCGCACGGAGTCGGATGTTCCGGGTTGGGTTCCCGTAATCACTTCCCCGCGCAGTGTCATTCCTCCAAGGATCGGCACATCATAATAGAACTGGAGGTCAAATCCAATATGCGTGCGCGAGACTCCTGCACTCTGGTTGGTGGCGGTTGAATCCACGACAAATCCTTTCACACCCGAGCCCAGAACACCGTGTTTCCAGAGGTATTTTGTATTATTCCGGACTTTGCCAAAGTAGCCGGAGACCCCAACATCAACCGAGGCATTCATTTCCTCAAAGGGAATCTGCGCTCCAACGTGTCCGATAAAGTCTTTGAAGTTATCAAAGTCCGTCGGACTGGTCCCGTTTCCATTAAACACACCGGCATCTACACGTAGGAAACTCAGGTTACCCAGTTGCGGAGCAAAGAACAACTTGGCGCCAAGGTCACGTTCACCCGGAAACAATGTCTGGAAAAGTCTTGAACGCTCCGGCGACTCCCGCACACTGGACGACATGGAAATCTCGTATCCGAATGGCCGGTCGAACAATCCGACCTGAAGCCCAAAGGACTGCATCCAGGGTTCGGTGATCGCAGCGTACGCATCCTTTATCGATACCCCTGACGGGATTGCATCAATCTGGAGAACGTATTGCGTCAACACGTTGTCGTAATTGACTTTCAACCGTCCGCGCCGGATTTGAATCTGCTTGTTTGTGTTTGCGGGAAAATTACCGCCGGAGAAAGGAGCAGCTCCAGCATTCAAGTCGGTTAATCTGAACTGCGCCTGAATATACCCCGTGACTTTGATCTTCCGCAGAATATCAACATAGGTTTTATATTCCGTGGACGACTCCTGCAGATCGTTCAATGTCCCCCTCAACTGCGCCAACTCCTCACGAAGAACTGCTGTATCATTGTTTGTGGAATCACTCTCCTGCGCCGAGACGAGTGATGTTCCTGAAATGCCTGTGGACAACATTATAGCGGCGCACACAGCGAGTAACCACTGACCCATGGATACACCTGGCGGATGTGAATAGGATTGACCCGATAGCCGGGGTTGAATAGGATGTGATTTTTTGACCCGCTGCAAAATACACATTATGTACTATCTGTATGTTATCCCAATGTTAAGAAATTGTTAAGTCTTGAAACGGGGCATAAAGCGAAGCCCTGTACAACAGGGGTCAGGGACTGTTGACAGGGCCTCTATTCCTACCCAACAAGGAGAGTGGGAGGAATTTTTATTGAAAGTATGCGCGTAGCGTGATTCAGAAAATGGTCAGACCGGTGGCGCCTGAAAATACACCGAGCACAGCACCGGCAATAACGTCTGTTGGGTAATGCACACCGAGGTAGACACGTGAAATTCCAATCAACACTGCAACCGTGAGAAGAAGCGGGAACAACGCAACAAACCAGAACCCAACAACTGTTGCAACAACAAACGCCGCCGCCGTATGACCCGACGGAAACGAGAACTCATCCGGCGGAGCGAGAAGCATTGTTACCGACGGCACATCCACAAATGGCCGCGGCCTGCTGAAACTCTTCTTAATGACCTTGTACAATAACACATCGATGGCAAATGCTGCTGCAAGCTGCTTTAGAATTGTGAGCCCATGTTCATCAGCAAACCCAATCAGGATTGCCAGCAATGCCCAGACATACCCATCCCCAAATCTTGTTGCCAGTTTCATGAGAATACTCAATCCATCGCTGCGTTGTCCTGAAAGTCGGATAACGGCGGCATGATCGAAACGGACTAACTGGTCAAGAACGGCCAATACGCTTCCCTGATGTGGATGCCAATTACTGCACCAATATAGACTGGACGCATTACCCAAATATGACTTGAATGTTAAGTTTGTGTTAAGGGGGAGAAAAGAAGGTTTGAGGTTTGATGTTCTAGAAACCGGTACCAAGCCTGGCGGCTACGAGCGTCCTCGTGGTAACATACTGCGGATGGCTTCGTTCAATTTGGATAATGCCGAACTTCGACGCGTAGCGACCAGAGGTCACATCGGTAGAAGCGCCGAGGTGGTTCGGTGCATGAAATAATTGATAACCAAACGAGAG
>CAZIHJ010000106.1:0-9869 GCA_964538485.1 uncultured Chitinophagales bacterium
CAAAGGCAAGCACATGGTGGTTCGGATCGTGGAGAACAACGAACGTCCGGGGATCGGGATTTGTGATAATGGCCTTGTTCTTCTGGCGGACTTTTGCCACTCTGACGATCCAATCAGTGAATTGCTGCTTGTTCAGCCAATCGTAGCCGTACTCGCTGAACAGCGGCAGTTTTTCCGAAGGAAGGTGACGCAGTTGCTCTACGGTAAAATCCAGGCCCGTGTTGATGGGATACTCCTCGGCAAGTTCAAACCCTGAATGAATGAACGGGATACCGGGAAGGAAGTTATTGATTGCCCACGACCATTTCGCGTAGATGAGCCCGCCGGACCGCGATGCGGCGCGGGGCGTATTGTGGTTTTCCGGCGTGGCAAAGAACGGAATGGGGAAACCCTCATGCTGAAAACGCCCGGCAAGAGTCTTCATTCTCGACGGATGGTGTTCGTCAATCCACACAAAACCAAACACCGCGTTGTACCCCTCTTCTCTGCTCTTCTCTGTAATGGAAAAATTCTCATCCCAGAATGCAAAGTCCGGATCGTTGGTGCGGGCCGTGCGTACCATTTCAGCTTTGAGTTGCATCGGCAATGCATGCCCCATATCGATCATCACACCGTCGATATGGAACTCACGTTGATAATACGGAATAATCCCGATGATGCGCTCCCACAACGGCCTGTTGATGTGGTGCTCGTTTGCCAGCCGGCTGTCGTACATGCGAATGGTATTATACGCGATGTAGTTGAAGTCGGGATGGTCATACATGCGCAGGTAGGTCACATCGCCCCACGGCGGCTGGTTGTCATCCGGCGGCCAGTCGGCGAAAGCGCCCGGAATTTTCACGCGGCGATGATCTCGCAACGTCCCAATGTATCGTCCTTCCTCCTTCTGCACGGATTCCGACACAGGTGGAGCCGTAAACATGTCACGATGCATCTGATGCGGAGGAACGAGGTGATCAAACCGGTGCTCGCTCACACTCCGGTGAATATGGTCAAGTTCCTCACGTGTGAATATCGGGGAACCGTACCGGTGTTCATCATGATGATGCGGATCGCGTAACTGTACTTCCTCGCGTATCCAGTAAAACCACTCGGGGTGTTCCTTCACCCAATCAGCGTCCTTTGCCGCAGTCCTGAATACAAACTCCACAACAACACGAAGGCCCATACGGTGGGCAGCTTCAACAAATGCCTTGAACTCCGTCCGTGCATCCAAACCGAGAATCGGTTCTGCCTGGTTCTCATCCAACTCGTAGGCATTGCGGATGGCATACGGCGAGCCAAGTGTCCCCTTGTTGCCATCGTGACCAATGGAGGTAATCGGAAGAAGGTGAACGGTGTTTACACCGAGACGCTTGATGTACGGCAACATCGCGATGGCTTTGAGGAATGTCCCGGTCTCGCGGAACCCTTCGCTATTCACCGGAAGGTCGAGTTTTCCATTTCCGTTATGGTCGAACGCCGCAGTAGTGCGCACGAACATGTTATAGATAACTGCATCCTTCGTCCACTCGCCACCGGTGGGCTTTGGTTTCTTGCGCGATGGCTTCGGGAACTTCGCCTTCCTCACCGCGCCAAGAAAGAAGGCGAACGGATCCACCTTGACTCGCTTTGGCGTGCCTTTGGCGGACACCCAAAGAGACGGAACGCTGTAACTAAACTTGCGGCGCTTGTATTCTTTCTGTTTCTGTTTGAGTGTCTTTTCAAGAAGCTCAAGAGCGTTGCCAGCGTATTGTTTCATTGTCCGAAAACATCCGTAATGGTGATGGGAGTATCTGATTTCTTAAGTGTAAGTGATCTGTTTCGTTGAGCGAACTCTTCACTCGGCACCCATTCCCCTCGCGCTCCGCTATTAGTGTACTTGTATTGTATCTCTTCGCCGACCGGGAGATCAATCTCGATCGACCAGAGTCCGTCGTTTGCCGTTTCATCACCGCCGGTACCATCATCGGTCAGGCGCACAACATTCGGGATCCATTCACCTAACTGCGGCAAATTTCCGACAATGAAAATCGCTATGGGAACAGCGTGCTTTGATGCGTCGCAAACGAATCGCACCGTCTGCATCTCTCCCTTGCTCTGCGCCATCGTTCCCTGACCACCCTCTGCTTTGGCTCCCTTCAAGAGTATCGGCTCAAAGCCGGGAGATGAAATGGATGCACCTGCCCGACGCGCAAACTTGTACATATTCTCCAGATGAATCCTGAACGCTTCATCGAACGGCTCATCGCCGGCAGGAGCACTCTGGTCGTTTCCGTACCACCAGAACCAATCCGACCCTTCGGCCGCGTACATCGCCTCCCACGTCATGTACGTGTACCAAGCCCGTGTGCCCTGCTTGGGTGGAGCGGCATTCGGGTCGGGTCGCTTCAATCCTGATTTCTCAAGATCCGTTCGTGCGCGAAGAAGATACTCCCATGCCTTGTTTTCTTCCTGCTCTCCAATCCATGTATCATAGTTCCCGTTGATCCACGAACCGGGCCAGAGCTGCGTCATTGCAGGAAGTTGAAGTATGGGATGAGGGCCTATACCGCGGGTCGCATTGCCTTGAAGGTACTCAGTAGTTGTTGTGGTAATGATTTGTCCGGATGCATACAAGGCACTGAGCTTTCGATAGAAGGCGTTAAGAAACTCCTTGCCGTCGATGTCCTGCCGGTACCACTCCCAGGCATTTTCGCCGTCGAGGATAACCGTGATAAGCACGTCGGCCTGATCCGACTTCGGTGCGAATGACAGAATCGTCTTCACGAAGTCCTCGGCGGCATCCTCACCTTTGTAGTTCTGATATTTGAATCCAATGCGGTCGGAGAGTTCGGTGTCACGGAAGACCAACGCCATTGAAAGATCGCTCCCCCGTTTATCTGTACCTGCGGGAAATCGATACGCAGTGGTGTTCTGACTGTTCTTCGGTTCTGATCGGGTAAGCACTTTCACATCACTTGCCGTCCAGAGAATGCCATTGCGACGGAGAACATTGAGTACCGGTTGCGCAACGGATCCTTCGCCCGGCCACATCCCTGTGGGCGCAACACCAAAAACCTCCTTGTACATCTTTACCGCCTTTACAACCTGCGCCTCCGCATCCTGAGGATATGCAAACCGCTGTGGCAATGCATCGTTGGGCTGACATATCTTTGCAAGATCGGAGTCATAGATCAATGGCAAAATCGGGTGATAGTATGGAGTGGTTATGACCTCCACCTGGCCGCGACGTTGTTCCGCCGAGTACAGTAGCTGCTTATGAATAAGAACGACGTTCGCCATCACCTTATATGCCTCAGCAACGATCCGATTACAATCATCTTCCGTCACTTGTCTCTTCAGATAGAATTTTTTGTCAGCCCGGGACTCAAGCAAGTCGCTGAGATCGCACACTGTTCCATCGGCGAGCTTTACAGGTCCCCCGAAGAAGTCCGGATCGAAGTGCGCAAGATAAAACCAGAACTTTATCTCGCGCATCTCCTGTTCAGTGAATATGTCGCCGGGGTTATCCTTGCCGGACTCCAGTTTCGCTTTGAGCGCAGCATATTCCGGAAACCGGTCGATCATCACCTCACTAATACCAAACGCATTCCAAGTGTTTTTATAGAGATGGGCCTTCTCCTTCGCGGTAAAGTCCTTCGTCGGCTTCAAGGTAAGGTCAATCCACGGATCGGTCTTCCCTCCCCATTTCTTCAGGAGTCCCTTCGCATCAACACGGTTCTTCTTCGTGTTGACGAACGGCTTCATCCGGTTCACGTAGTACTCGCGAAGCTGATGCAGCAACGAAGAAGTGAGGTTGATATTGCAATGAATATCCGGGTAGTTCTTCAGCATGGCAGCCATGTCATAGTAATCCTTGGTTGCATGCGTACGAACCCACGGCCCCTGAAGTTGGTCGGTTTCCGGGTTCACATACAACGGCTGGTGCTGGTGCCAGATGATATTGAGGTAGACGGGCTTTATTCCGGATTGGACGGGATAATTATCCGCGGGATTCGACCTGGGCTTCTCAGGAGTAGCGGTCAGTACAATTGACCCGTTCTCAGCTACAACAAAGATCGAGTTCTTGCCGGACTTGTTATAGTTATCGATAAGGGCAGGGTTGTTCGGATCGTTCTCATACTTCTCCCCATCAACCACAAACTTGTACTGATAAATTCCCGGCGCCAGGGATTTGGTGGCCACCCACACGCCATTGCCATCCTTGAGCATCGGGTTTTCATCTTTCGACCAGCCGTTGAAATCGCCGACGAGTGAAACCGCTTGTGCTGTGCGATCGACGTACCTAAAGGCGATGACCTCGCCGGCACGCTGCGGTTGTGCCGGACTGCTGACGGCAACGAGGAACAGAATAATCGTCAGACTGATGATTGATCTCATGCACCACGACTTTCCCTTAAACAGCATTATCGGTCGCCACGAATTACTTCATTACGACAAGCTTCCTGGTTTCGCTGTAGATGCCTGACTGTAGCCGGTAGAGATACACTCCGCTTGAAAATCCACTCGCATCGAAGTATCGCTCGTGGGTTCCTGCGGAAAGTTCTTCGTTCGCCAAGGTCGCAACTTCCCGTCCGAGTAAATCATATATCCGCAGAGATGTGTAACCGGTTCGTCCAGCCGGGACATTGAATCTGATGACAGTTCCGGGGTTGAACGGGTTTGGATAATTCTGGAAGAGTGCGTGTTCCGTAGGAAGCGTGTGAACTTGCGGATCCACACCGAGCAGAATACTGTCCGGGATGTTCGAATACACTCGAGCCGTGTATGCAGGAAGTGTGATACTATCGATGGTTGTGCTCGCAGCATTGAAGACGGCCTGATTGAAGATATCGTACCATGTTCCCGCAGCAAGCCATGGAACATTCGTCACTGTGCGCTGTGTCGTGCTCAGGTTTGCAATGGCCATGATCTTCGCTCCGGAGGTGGAATCTTCAAATCCCCACACAAGCGTTTTTTCCGTGTTATAGCGGAACAGCTTCCGGAGTGACCCGTTGTACAAGGCCGGGTTGTGCGTTCTTTGCCGGATCAGCGCCTGGTAGTATGCAAAATGCTCCTGTCCGCGAGTGGTAGGATAGAGATTCCATTCCACCGGACGATAGCTCAATTTCTGTCCGTCATTCAACCACCCTCGCGGGGCGCTGAACTCCATTCCTTCCCACAACATTGGGATTCCAAGCGATGTGAACATAAACGTCGCATACAGCTTGTCGCGCAGGATTGCTTCGTTCAAAGGAACGCTCTGGAACGTCACCATCTCGTAAATCAACGACTGCTCATCATGCGTGACGTTGGCGTTGACAGGTTCCGTTCTGTCCGCATAGCGATTGGGTAATGCCGGCGTATCGTTCCCGCCGTACGCGCCAAGGTCGAGAATCAGATTCTCGAAGTCGAGCAGAGGTGTATTCCTGAACCGTGCCTCATCGAAAATCTCGTCACGGAAACTGTCGTGCCATCCGGCGTTGACCCCGCTGTGAAATATCAGCGCGGGACTCTCAGGGAGATGCTCTACGATCTGGTAGATTGCGCCACCGTAATCCTGTGCGATACGATTCGTCCAGCCCAGAATACCCACGGTTGGCTCGGCAATATTCCAACCAATCCCTTGTGTGTAATCATACCGGAATCCATCAACCCTGTATTCATCTATCCACATCTTCAGTGAGGTATATACCAACTCCTGTGTTTCGACTGTCCAATGGTCCATATCCTTGAAGAAGCATAACTGGTCCTCGTTGTAGCGAAGGTCGTTACATAGTTTGAAGTACGGACTGGTTGCTTCATTGGGCTGCATCTGCCACAACGGGCCCGCATCGTTCTGATGATTGAAGACGACATCAAGAATAATGGCTATCCCTCGCGCATGTGCAGAGTCAACAAGGATCTTGAATTCCCGCGGCGTACCGAGAGCCGGTTCAATCGCAAAGTAGTGGCTGAGATCGTATCCCCAGGAATGACCGGAATTTCCCATAACTCCATAATCGTTTATCGGCATCAGCTCGATTGCGTTTATGCCGAGCGAATCAAGATATGGCAACAGAGTTGTGAGCTCTGCAAATCCCGCCTGACCTGCAGGCAATCCATAGTAACCTCCGGGGAATTCACCCGCATGCATTTCATAAACGATGAGCTTGTTCATCGGTGGGCGCTGATAGTCTGTCGTTTGCCAGACGTAATCATCTGCCGTCAACCCTTCCGGACCGTTAGTGAAGCGGGAGCCATAGGTGCCGCTATATCTCCCCCACGGATCGTAGATCATTGTACCGCTGGATGTCTGATACAGATATTCATAGGTGCCGGGAGCAAGGTTCACGTTCATCCACCAATCATCAGAGCTGGTATTCTTGCGCATGAAAATTGCCGGCGCGTTTGCCACCGGCTGACCAGCCGGAGCGATGCGGAGAATGACGTATGATGTCCCTCCGACTCGCAGGCGAAACGTCGTTGAGTCATTCGACACCCCTGATGGCAGCGTGACGCCATGTTCAGCATAGCCGGGGATTGGCATGATCGGCGAACTTGCTGTCGAAGTGACGATCGTTACCGTATCCGCATTTGTGCCCGCGTGAAGAATAATCGTATGACTACCATCCGCAAGAGGTGTTAACGGCGCGAAGGAGAACTGCTTTGTGCTGAAGTTGTAGTTTGCACCCAAACCGCTGTACACTGTTCCATCGATGGACAGGGAGAGCGATGCAGTATCAACAATCGTCCCGACCTTCGGGAAAAGGTACGCGCTGATCGTCGGAAGGCCTGTGTTGACCACACCCGAACGCTGGTTCGGAACAAACTGATAAATGGTCGGATCCTTGACATAAATAAATGAGTTGCTATTGTCGGCAAGGTTGACATGATGATTCAGCGGATCGTTGGGCCAGGGACTTGCGCCTGGATAATAAAACTTGTACTGCCACGCGCCGGGAACAGTGGGAGACGGATTTCCACCCAGCCGTAAACGGGCTGTTCTTATCCAAACGCCTCCACCGGAATTCGTCATCGGCCAGGCGGCGTTGTTCCAACCATTGAACTCGCCGGGAACCGAGGCGCTTCCGACGCTGCTGTTCTGGTAGCGGAATGTCACGTCCACGCTGTCCTGCGCCAATGCTCCAACACCGGCAAGCAACATGACGATAAAAATACTTGCGCTCTTCTTCATGGCAACCCTCCTATGCATACCACCCCAGCCCTGCCTGGAACTGAAATGATGAGTGATTCACGTTTGTATGAGTATTGTTTCTTTTCGTTTGGCCAGACCTGTTGCCACTTCCGGGTTCTATCCGTTCCTGTGAGCGGAACGACAACCTGTCGGGACTTCGCGCTGTTGTTGATTATGACAATCGCCGATTCATCTCCGAGCGTCCGGGTAAATCCATAAATTCCCTGTGTGTCATCAAGAAGAACGCTTTCAAATACCCCGCGTCGAAAACACGCATACTGATTTCTCATACCAATCAACTGGCGCATTGCCGATAACGTTTCCGTGTTTCGCTTTTTTTCTTCCCATATCATCGTACCACGACACCCCGGGTCCTTGCCTCCCGTCATTCCCACTTCATCACCGTAGTAAATCATCGGCGCTCCGACGTATGTCATCTGGAACAGCCATGCAAGTTCCATGGTTTTTTGATCTCCATTACAGAGAGTCAGAAAACGCTCAGTGTCATGACTGCCAAGAAGATTCTGAAGAGCATAGTTGACATCGGAGGGATATTCAGCACGCTGGAGTTGTAAACGGCCATCAAACTGGGTTACAGTGATGCTCTCCCTGGCGAAAAAATCCAGGCACGCTGCCCGAAACCTGTAGTTCATCACCGCATCAAACTGATCGCCGTGCAGCCATCCCTGTCCGTCTTCCCATATTTCACCGACAATGTACGCTTCCGGATTGATCGATTTGACAAGAGCTCTCCACTCAATCCAGAATTCATGCGGGATCTCGTTGGGAACGTCGAGTCTCCAGCCATCAATCCCGAAACTCATCCACTTGCGAGTCACATCAAAAAGGTACTTGCGGACTTCCGGATTGCCGGTCATGAGTTTGGGAAGACTGCCGTAATTCCACCAACACTCGTAGTTGGGTTTGCTCACCGGACCCACGGGAAAGCTGTGGAAGTTATACCAGTCCTTGTACTTCGACGCCTCTCCGTGCTTCTTCACATCCTCGAAGGCAAAGAATCCAATACCGGTGTGGTTGAAGACCCCATCCAGAATAATCCGGATGTTGCGCGCATGGCACTCTGTGACAAGCCGTCTGAACGTCCCCTCTTCTCCAAAATGGGGATCGATCTTCATGTAGT
The DNA here is from genome assembly GCA_964538485.1 of uncultured Chitinophagales bacterium. GTDB lineage: Bacteria > Bacteroidota > Ignavibacteria > UBA10030 > UBA6906 > JBJXHC01. The sequence continues at coordinate 8,280 of CAZIHJ010000106.1, forward strand.
CCGTGGTTTGATACTTGTGATTACTGTTGGATTCAAAAATCGGGTTGAGATATAACGCGTTGACACCAAGCGAAGAGAGATAATCAAGATTGTTAATAATTCCCTGCAGATCGCCACCGAAGTAATTCCGCGAGGTGGGTGCCCCGCCCCACCGTTCTGTGCCCGGCGGATCGTTGGATGAATCGCCGTTCGCGAATCGTTCCGGGAATATCTGGTAGAATACCGCGTCCTGTACCCAGGAAGGGACAAACGGAGAAGGATCGATTGAACGGGCGGCGGACGCAGAGAACATACTCAGCATCGAGACAATGGTAATGATAGCGAGGGCTGAACATCCGAAATATCGTCGACAACCATATTCATGCGGCATAAGAGTACTGACGATTCACTTGAGAACACTGCTCGTAAACGGAGATGAAATCGTGATGGATAATGGTTGCTAACAATGTTATGGTAAATAAAACCGTCAGGAAAAGCAATGAATACAGTGCCCTTGCATGGTTTCCCGCGCGTTTGAAATCAAGAATGAACCTTGTATATTGCCCGCACACTCGCCCAGTCATGGAAGAAGTATTGGAAGATGATTAATCCATCCTTATGAAGCACAATCAGTTGCCTCTCAGGGACTCACGCCCCGGTCCTACTCGTAAACGTCGTCTCATGTTCTACGCTATCATGGTGATCATTCCATTCGCCATACTTGCCACGTCAGAAGCAGTCCTCCGATTATTGGAGTATGGTGGGAATTTGGACCTTGTTATAAAAGCAAGAGTGGGTGGACGGGAATTCTACCAAATCAATAGGGGAGTTGGAAGACGATATTTCAGGAATGCAGTGAGCACAAATCCTGAGCCCACAGAGGATATTTTTGAGATCGTCAAGCGGAAGAATACCATCAGAATATTCTGCCTCGGCGAGTCCACAATGGCGGGATTTCCCTATGAGTTCAATGCCACAGTTCCGTCTTTCCTGCAAGATCGTCTTGACTCCCTTCTCCTTGAACATCACGTTGAAGTCGTGAATGTCGGACTTTCGGCCGTCGGAACATTTGTGGTCGAAGATTTTATGAATGAATTGGCTGACTACGAACCCGATCTGTACGTTGTGTATGTTGGACACAACGAATTTTATGGCGCGTTCGGAGTTGGCTCATCCATCGGCGTTGGTGGCAGCGCCTGGATAACACGATTGCATCTCTCACTGTTGAAATTCAAAACGTATAGCCTGCTGCAAAACCTGATTGGCTCGGCAATCAGTAGTGTGTCACAACCTGCGATACCAAAGTCGGGCACTCTTATGAGTCAAGTGGTTCGTGAACAACTGATCCCCTCCCAAAGCGATTTATACGCACACGCCCGCAGGATATACGCTGATAATCTCGGACGCTTGATTGCCTCTGCACGTAATCAAGGAGTACCGGTTATCTTCAGTAGTCTTGTGAGCAACATCAGGCATCAACGGCCTTTTGTATCGTCGTTCAAACAAGAGGTTTCGGAAGCGGAGAGAGTGGAATGCAAACGAATTCTCGCTCAAGGCGATAGTGCCCTCATCAGCGGTGACATCGTCAAGGCAGAACAACTTGCGGTCCGC
>CAZIHJ010000107.1:0-9830 GCA_964538485.1 uncultured Chitinophagales bacterium
ATGAATATCCATCGCATTGTGTTGGATGATATGACCGAGCTTTCGTATACACGGGAGTTTGGGGCGGTGTACATCACCATGCCTCGCCGGCTTCAGCGCAAAAGTGTCCATGCTGTTACGATTCATTATTCCGGCACACCGGCAGTTGCAAAACGTCCTCCCTGGGATGCTGCATTCACATGGACGAGAGACAAAGAGGGAAACCTCTGGGTTGCCGTGACTTGCGAAGGAGATGGTGCCAGTCTCTGGTGGCCGAATAAGGATCATCAGTCGGATGAGCCGGATAGTATGCTCATCAGCGTTGCGGTTCCGTCGGGGCTGATGAACGTTTCAAACGGGAGGTTGAGAGCGAAAGTGGATCTCGGCGCCGGCCTTACACGTTACGACTGGTTTGTTAGTTACCCCATTAACAACTACAACGTCACACTCAACATCGCGAAGTATGCGCAGTTTAGTGACACGTATTTGAGTGGCACCGACACTCTGACGCTGGACTACTATGTCCTGCCATACAATCTTGAGAAAGCACGAGCACAGTTTGCGCAGGTGAAACCGATGATGGCGTGTTTTGAAAAGCACTTCGGGCAATATCCATTCATCCGCGACGGTTACAAGCTGGTGGAGTCGCCGCACCTCGGTATGGAGCATCAGTCCGCAGTTGCGTATGGCAATGAATACGTGCAAGGGTATCGCGGAACTTCATCGTCGGAAGTCGGGATTGAGTTCGACTACATTATCATTCACGAAACCGCGCACGAATGGTGGGGAAACAGTGTCACCTCGAATGATATCGCTGATATGTGGATCCATGAGAGCTTCGGTGCGTATGCAGAAGCCGTGTACGTGGAGTGTCTCTTTGGATACGATAAGGCAATATCATACGTGAACGCAAAGAAAATCGCAAACGACCGGCCTATCATCGGCCCGAGGAATGTCAACAAGCCCGGCTCTGGCGACATGTACGATAAGGGCCGCCTTGTGCTCAACACACTGCGTCATGTGATTGATAATGATTCGCTCTGGTGGGACATTGTGAAGAGTATCGCTGAGGAGTTCAAGTATTCCCAAATTGATGGAGAGGATATTTTCAAGTTGGTGAACCGCAAGGCGGGCGCGGACTATAACTACTTCTTTGAGCAATATCTCAAACACGCGAAAATCCCGAGATTGGATATTGTGCTGCAAAAGAAGGGGGCAACAGTGGATTTACACTATCGCTGGATTGCCGACGTTGAGGGGTTTCGCATGCCAATCAGGGTAACGGCGAGCGAAAATGAATATATCACGATCACCCCGACAACGAAGTGGCAGACACTACGCCTGAATAAAATACACCCGGAAGATTTTCGTGTAGCTGAAGACCAGTTTCTCGTTGATGTGAGGCAAACTGTGACGTATGTCGATCCGGGTAAGTTCAGGTGAACACTGCTTAGCGCCGTCGAACTGCGTCGTGTAGTTCTGATTCTTGCGACGATTGCTTTTGCGAAAGAACAGTCTCGCCCAGAATAAACACTCCGGTTGTTTCCGCCTTCACCCAGTACGCGTATCCGGGAAGAATTTGCTCTACCGGTGTAAGCGCTCCGAAATATCCGAACCACGGGGAGATTCTGTTTTCCGGGGGATCGCTGATGATCGTTGTCGTGTCCACGGCGACGGAGATGGAGCCCACCAGGTTCCATCCCTTCACCACGGTAATGGTGTCGGACTCACGGAGTGAGCCGAAGATAACGGCATTCCCGACATCGGGAAACTTCACCCAGTACCCGACACGATTCGCCATGGTGAATTGCTGCTGATACCCGACGCCGGGAACGAATGCAAAACCGTACGGGTACGTTGCCGTCGGGAAGAGGTAGTGTACAGAGTCATCCCCGGCTTCACGCGTCACAGGGTTGGAGATCAAGTTCCATCCCTGCTGTAAAGAGATTGCCACAGAACTCTGCAGACCTGTAACAACAGGGTTATAGAGAAAACCACCGCCAACGTTGATGCCCGGCCCTTCAAGTTCTCCCGCAAACGTCTGGCCCGCTATTACTTGCGCGACAGTGTTTCCATCTGTGAGTTCACCAAAGCCAGTCGTGAAAGTTGACCACGTAACTGCTGTCCCTTGCGCGTTTGCAGAAACGCTGCATGAGAGAAAGGCGGTCAGCAGGAATGCCGTTCGAAAAGGTGTCATCATTTTTCCCTTTAGTAGAATGACCATTGAGACCGAGCCGGTATATATGTGTCATCGTATGATAACAGGCCCGTCGAGAGGAACAAGCGGGCCTCGACGGTTGAAAATCAATGATCCCTGCTCGTAGGTTCCCGACTTGATAAACATGAAGGTTCCGTTTCCTTGTGCGTTGATGCCAGTCTGAAGGAAACGATATGGATTTCCCACGGTACCATCGCCGATGTTCGGATTGTTCTGGTCAACAAATACATTGAGGCGTGCGCGTGTGCGGAACATCCCTCGTCCGTGGGTTGCTGCAACGAGGACTTCATTTCCCTGCCAGAAGAGTTCATCGACCTCCACATTCACCGGACCGTCATTCGCACCAAATCGCCCAGTAACATTCCAGGTGATCCCCTTGTCCTCGGAAGCGAAAACACCAAGATCGGTTCCGATATAAATCCAATTCGAATTAAGGGGATGATAACGAATAGTGTTCACCTGGATTGCAGGGAGACTGAACGGTGGCGTGCCTGTACGCTGGACCCAGTTTCCCCCGCCATTCGTTGTCAACCATACGCTGTTATTCACATAACCCCCATAGGTCACAATCACTTCGGATGGCGTTGTTGGATTGATAGCAATGTCGGTAATATACCGCGTCGGGGGAAGTTCTGCAGCCGTAACATCCAACCAGGTACTGCCGCCACTAAATGAACGCGATAGCCGTCCGCCTTCGTATCCCACCCAGATGACAGCTGAACTCGACGGAGCGATATCGATTGCACTGCATCTCTGGCCATTGCCCAGAGGAGTCCGGATCTCTGTCCAGTTTTCAGCAGCATCTGTCGTTTGCCAGATACTCAATCCTCCCGCCAGAAGGGTGGTTGGAGTTGTTGGATCCATGACAAAAGGTGCGATGAACAGGGCACGATTGGCGATCCCTGCATCACCCAACCCGTTGACTTTAGCGGCATAGTTCACTCCACTGTTATCGCTTCGTTGTATCGCCAGATAGATGAACTCTCCATAGACACGGCTCGTTGTAATGTAGTCTACCGCAGCATAGCCACCATCTCCAGTGGATGGTTGTCGCCAATTATGAATACCGTTGCCCGGGGTGAAATGAAGCTTATCGTTATCTTGAGCTCCTCCTACAATCAGGCTGCCGTCCGGAGCCGCTGAGCCACCGTAGAATTGAGTGATGCCGAGGTTCGAGGCGAGATTGGTCCAACCCGATGTCTCCGTAACAGTCAGGACGTTGTTCGCTCGTTGAATTCCCCCATCATTGCCGAAGTAGACGGTATTATTGGTGACTCCATACGCCGGATGATGAATAATCACGTGTTGATCGGCATGTGCCGAATTTGCCGGACCTCCGTTATGGAAATTCTGCCAGCGGCTGATTTTCGTCAGCGTTGTTCCTCCGTCGGTGCTGCGCCACAGGTCGATGCCGCCGACGATGATGTGGTCGGGGTCAATGGGATCAATCCAGATGGCGTTATCGTATCCACCCTGACTTCCAAGTCCGCCATTAAAGTAATTCGTGCCCGTATTCATAAGCGTCCACACATTTGCACCGGCTGATCCGTGCCACAGTTCTCCTCCGTTGCGATCGATGGAAACATACATTGAAGCCCCTGTGGAACGGGGGAAGGCCACTTCACATCGCCCCGGAGTGGCGGGGAGTTTGCCGGCGGAGCCGGTCGTTTGTTGTACCCAGTTTATCCCACCGTCGCTCGAAAAATACGTATCTCTCGCAGTGCCTGCCAGAGCATTTGTATTCGGGAACACCGGGTGGAACTTGACGTCTGTTGCACGGAAGGGTGTATTAAGAACCTGGGTCCAAGTGGTCCCGCCATCGGTTGTTCTCCATATTCCGCCCGCGCTATTCGAGAAATTTCCGGTTGCAGTTGCAGCAAGCAGTATGTTTCCCTGGGTTGGATGGTGTTCAAGGCGATTAACCCAGGTGAAATTTGCATTATTGGTGCTCGACAATTGATTCCAGGTGATACCAAGATCGGTGCTCTTGAATATTCCGGCTCCTTGTAGACCATCTGTGCTTCCAAATCCTTCTCCGGTCGAGGCGTACAACGTGCTCACATTCGTCGGGTCAACAACAAGGGAAGTCACAGCAAGGTTCGCCATGAAATCGGCCACAGGGAACCAGGAATTCCCACCGTTGTCGGATCGCCATATCCCGCCGGACACGCCGCCAATCCACATTGTAGTATGAAAAACCGGGTGAACCAGAATTGCCCTGACACGGCCACCGATATTTCCAGGACCGAGCCATTCCCAGTTCCACAAGCCGGCATCCTCCGTTGGTGCAATCTTCCGCATTTCGTCAATCTGCTTCTTTGCTTCAATGAGAACGTTCGGGAGAATCTGACCGTTGTCGTCCAGACGCTGCTTCACCCGGAGTTTCGCGCGCTCCTCGGGATTTTCCCGCTTCTTGTCCTCATCTTCGGATCTCCCGGTGTGAACCATAGTAAGAGAGAACATCATCATCACGATCAGGAACATCCCCTTGCCGGTTCTTAAGAACAAGTGTCTCGTGAACATGGTCATCATTATTTCTCCCGTCATTGCAGGCTCACCAATACAAGCACCAGGCCGGTTCCTTCCGCAAGGCCGGTCATTGCTTTACCGATGATTGCTCCATGCGATCGATCTCTGTCCGTTGCCTTCATGGCATGACCCGTAAGGTTTGATGTTGTCAAAAGGTCCCCAGGTGCAATTGGCCCGCCGTGAGCGTCGGCTTTGCAGTACACTCTTCCTGCGATGGCGACGAGGGACTTTCCCTCAAGTACGCCATCCTGCTGCAGTGTTATTCCGGGGTTTACGCCACCTGCACCGCTGACTATTCCGGCAACGCGTGTATCGTATGGTTGCTCACTCATTTTCAATCTTCCAGGGTTTGCAGCATCAATAATCATAATACTTCCCGGTTCCATGGCAACATCGTTCTCTGTTTCGAACGGTTCTGCAAGGTCGCTGCCTGCAGTGATTTCCAGACTGCCGGTCTTCGTGCGTCCAATGACTTCGAGCTTGGCAGAGGGAGCAGTCGTTCCAATCCCAACGTTTCCTGAAGTAGTGACCGCGATTCCGCTGGTCGAACCAGGCGGGCCGGTGCCGGGACCGGCAACCAATTTGAGGGTTGAGCCATCGAATCTCACGTCCCCCCGATTGCTACCTCTGATGCTCATTCCGCTTTCTCCGTTCGGAGTACCGAAGATCGTACTACCATATCCTCCAAGACCCCCATTGGGCGTGATGACGACATTTCCGGTCGCATCAACTGCCATGCTGGGCAAACCGTCGTTGACATAGAAGTTGAGGGGATGCGAGGTGCGCGTTCCAAGCCAACCACCTGTTCCGTCCAGGAATGTACTCAAGCGGACAGTACCGTCGGTATGTTCAATGCCGTAGGAGTCAAAGCTTCCTGTCGTCTGGACGGTCAATCTGCTGGCCGGAGTTGTGGTACCGATCCCAACTTTTCCTCCGTTGTCCACTGTCATTCTTGCCGCGCCGTCATTCACAAAGAAATTCAGCGGGTCATCGGTGCGCGTGCCAAACCAGGCGCCTGTTGCACTAAGGTAAGTGCTCAAGTTCCGTGTACCATCTGTATGCTCGATGCCATATCCGACGGAAGAGACTGTCAATTTTGTGGCAGGCGAGGTCGTACCGATACCAACATTGCCGTTGTTGTAATAGATGTTGTTTCCCGGCCCTGCGTTACCCGCCATTTTTCCGACGCCATTCTTCATTGCAGGGGTCGTTGCTGTCCACGGTCCAAGCGAATACCCTGTGGCAGTCAAGGGAAGGCGTGAAGTGAGTTCCGGGTCAGGAGCTACCTCAAGACTGAGCCAGTACGGTTGTGTAAAGGCAAGATCGTCTCCAAATGGCGTAACGCTTCCGAGTACGGCACTGAACAGTCCTCGCCTTATGTCCAGCGTTTGTGTTTCTGTCCACAAGGGTGCACCACCGTTGTCCGCATCGTACAATCGGAATGTCACGTCGTACAGGCCATCGGGTTTTGGTGTACCACTTTTGTCTGTGAGCACGGCTTGGTAGGAGAGCGTTCGGGGAATTTGGGCAATTGTCCGTGTGACCGGGAAAGCAAGCGTCAGAAGTGCTGCCAACAGCATCCGGGCAGGATTGAGGGATCGCATAGCGAGGCTCCTTAATGAGATCAAGGTGGAAAGAGGTAAAGAACAGTTGGTGATGCAACGATATAAAGATATGTTCGCGGCATCGCAGTGGGTAGTACGAGTATCCGTACTATTGGCGGGGAAATTACAGGAGGTTCTCTTTCAACGCTTTAGCGATTGCGAGACTGCGGGAGGGGACCTGGAGCTTTGCATAAATACTGCGGAGATGCTTATCCACGGTATGGAATGTAATGAACATTCGATCGGCAATCTGTTTCATTTGCAGGCCGTCGACAAGATGGCTGAGCACTTCCCTCTCCCGTGGCGTTAGCCCGTAGTCATTCTGTCCGGAGCGTGTATGGGCAAAGACATCGAGGATTTTCTTCGCGATCTGCGGATTGATGGGAGCGCCTCCGATTATGATGGATTTCAGCATCTCGACAATCGTTTCGAGGGAAGAGCCTTTCAATAAATACCCTGCCGCGCCGTTGCTGATTGCCTGTACAATGCTGTTGGAATCTTCAAAAACGGTCAGCATGACGGTCTTGACCTCCGGCGTCATTGCCCGTATCCGCTTGATCCCCTCAATGCCATTCATGCCGGGCAAGCCGATGTCCATCAGGATAATATCGGGGGGATCTTCTGTTATGAGTTTCTCAAGCGCAGGTTCGCATGTACGAAATACATGCGGACAGATGAATGCGTCGCTCAACCCGATCAACAGAGAGAGTTGGCTGGCGAACCATTCATCATCTTCTATAATCCACACACAAAGCCGTTCGGTGTCCAATTCCGGTGGCTGAGTGGCCGGGCTGCTTGATTTCATCATTGTCCTAATATAGGGACTTCTTTCTTTGGGCGATACTACGTGTATACGCTATTGGCGTAACAAGCAGGATCGTTGTTCCGCTCCCGGGAGCGCTGACAATCTCCACCGAGCCACCCATGTGTTGTGCCCGGGTACGAAGGTTTGTCAATCCGTTGCCGCGCGTCAGAGCAGTTACGCCACCGACGGGAGCCACGGATTTGTCGTCCACCCGGAACCCCTTTCCATTGTCATGAATACTGAGGGAGAATGTACTCTCTGCGAGCGTCAGGTCAATAGTCACACCCGTTGCTTTGGCATGCTTCGCAACATTCGTCACCGCCTCTTTAAGGAAGAGCACCACATTGCGTTTGAATTCAAGACTCAGCCCATGGACAAGTTGTTCACCGGAGACGTTGAACGTGCACTGAATGTCCATCAATTGTCGGCGGGCAATCTCTTTCAACTTCAGGATGAAATCACCGATGGTATCGTTGCGCGGATTCAGCAGCCAGACAATATCCTTCAGCATCTCCTGCGTCACCCCCGCCCTCGAGCGCAGCTCCGTGAGGTGTCTCCGTTCTCTGGAGAGTGGAGGGAGTTCCCGTTCAATAATCTGGCTGGCAAGCATAATACTGCTCAGGTTCGTTCCGACATCATCGTGGAGATCGGCCGCAATGCGCGTCCGGAGTCGTTCCATCTCCAGGAGCCGGGCCACACGATACCGGTAGAGGAGAACGAGGACGAGGGCCACAGCCAGCACGACAAGACCAACGAACCACCAGCGTTGCCAGACCGGAGGGACGATGACAAAACGGATCGATGCAGGAGTCGTGCTCGGGATACCGTTGACATTGATCGCCCGGACTTCAAAATGGTACGACCCTGGCGCGAGTGAAGCAAAGCTGACGGAATGATGCGGTGAAGGCGCGGTCCACGCGGTATCAAGTCCGATCATCCTGTATTGATAACGTACCGCCTTTTCATCCTTGAAGCTCAGTCCGACAAACTCCACCTCCACGGAATTTTGGTCGTAGGTGAACTCATGGAGACTCTCTGGAGCGAACATTGTTCCATTGATTCTGAATGACTTTATGTGAACGGGAGGAGGTACGGCGGGAGTGTGAGCTTCGGGCTCGTGGAAGATAACGAGGGAGTGTGCAAGGACACCCCAGACGTACTCATTCCGGTAGGCGCCGCATGCATACACACGCTGCCCGACCAGGTCGCTTTTTCTGGAAAGAAGTCTTCCCGTTGTTTTGCTGACACTCTCCAATCCGACATCGGTTCCTAGCCAGATACGACTCTCCGTTTCGGCAATACACCAGATTGCGTTGCTAAGGAGTCCATCATTGACAGAAAGTCCCGTGAACCCACCACCTTGATACCGCACCACCCCCCCATACCTTGTTCCTATCCACAGGGCTCCATCCCGATCTTGATAGAGCGAGCGGACTCCCGAACCCGATAGTCCAGGATATTCCAGAACAGTGCGAAAGGTGTCTGCTCCGTGGTGTAACACGTTGAGGCCAGCAGTCCAGGTGCCGGACCAGACAGTTCCTTCATGGTCCACAAGAATCGCGCGCGGAGTATCGTCAAGCAAGCCGACGGCCGCCCCCGGACTAAAACGGCGTAGAACGCGCGTGTGACGAGTGTCGATTTCAATAAGCTCCACTGGACTCATGGCAAACCATCCGCGGTCATTCCCGTCGATTGCAAAAGGAAGAACGGCAGATGCATCCACCAACCGCCGGATTGATAGCGAGCCGATGTGCTGTAACTGTGAGGGGGAATCTCCTTGTGGTATGATTCTGTATTTGTGATACTGACCCTTCGTGGCTTCCAACGACCACAATTGCCCTTTCGGGTCGACAGCGATTCCATAATCTTCAGGGCTGGAATAATGATGGTGCTTTTTCCACTCCCCGGCGCTCGACCGGTAGATTTCCCACAACCCGGTGTATGTGGAAACCCAGATATGGCCATTGGTGTCTGAAGTTGCCGAGAAGTTCGCCAAACCCGTGCTTACCTGTCCGAGGGGGATGCTCAGGATCCGCTGGTCTGTAAGCTTCATCAATCCCTCGCCGGTCGTCCCGACCCAGATATTCTCTTCGTGATCAATCAGAATTGGTCCGGAAAGAATCGTGTGGTCTCTTCCCGGTTCCTGAATGATCGTACTTTCAAATGTTGTTTTGTCGACGCGGAGAATTCCCTTTGGTAGTGTAACCCAAAGAGTTCCTCTTCCATCATCAATGATTCGTGATGGGAGATCCTCTGAAAGAGTGAATGCAGTCGTGAGTTGATGGAATGAAATTCCGGCGGAACTGACCTTCGCGAGGCGTCGGGTGGACGTGACCACCCGGACAGCACCGTCCCTGTCGATCAGCATCGGAGACGTAAATTCGTTTGTGTCGAGGTCGAGAGGCTGCTTTCGGACGGTGTGCTTCTGAATATCGTAGAACAGCATATCGCTACGACCGAGAAAGACAACCACACTGTCTCCAATGCTCTGTATGTCATACCCACCACCCGAGATACCTCCGAACACTACGACGGAATCATTTCTGACATTGAATACTTGATCTCGCGTCGAACACCACAGGGTTCCCTCCCTGTCCACGTGCATGCCCACAATGCTATTGTCACCGATGGGAATGCTGGTGAACGTGCCATCTTCAAATCTTACTATTCCTCCCGCAATTGTTCCCAACCACAT
>CAZIHJ010000108.1:0-9809 GCA_964538485.1 uncultured Chitinophagales bacterium
TTTGCATTGACGCGCCAAAAATACGTTGTCCCTGCAAGCAAGCCGCTCACTGAACGGTTTGAAACAGCAACGGTACTATCGTTGAGTACGATCGATGTGAACAATGAATCGGTGGATACTTGAACACGATACGACGATGCGCCGGTGACGTTATTCCAATCGAGTGTGGGTGAGGTTGACTGGTTGATCGCGCCATCCACTGGTGAGACAGGCGACGGGGCCACGGGAATTGCCGCCGCTCCGTATTTGATCAGCAACAGGGAACCAATTGCCGGATTGGTAACCGCGAGCGAAGACACTGTGTGCATGCGCGCGGTGAACAACGTACCGGTGATTTCATCTTTCAGTATGGCGCTATCGCAGATCGCAAGCAGTGACGCGATAGACCATGTCAATATAACGGGATATCCCCCGGGGCCGGGTTGGAATCTGACGCGATGTGTGTCAATCTGTGTCAGCGATACCTGCGGGCGAAAGTCAAAATAAAATCCCTGCCCCATTCCTCCGGGTGGTTGCTGGCCCTCGTAGCCGGGCGGGTTTGCGAAACGGAAATCGAAAATGCCTGATGGCGGTGGCGGCGGGAGCTCATGTTCGCAGAAGGATGTGTCGCGCCCGTGCGTCGCAAGTGGATGATGTCCGAACATGATGGTGTCTTTCCGCCCTCCTGCGTCCTGAAGCATGAGCAACGTGCTGCTCGATGGGAGCGAGCACTGCGCATGCAGAGACTGCTCTCCGGCAATATATTGCACAACCAACATCAGAATTGAGATGATTGTCCGTTGAAATGTCAATTTCATAAAGATACACTCCCTTGGGCTCCGTGGAGCCACTCAGAAATCTGTGAATTTTGAATATCCGGAAAGGTCGAATGAAGACGCGTAGGTGATAGAAAGCTACGGGAGATGCGGGGAAAAGTCAAGAAAAGAAATCGTGGTGGCAGTAAGGATGGACATTCCATGCCGGAAAGTGGCATCTCTCTTCAGCCGGAAGAGCCCGATAGGTGGACAGCTCTTATGTCAACTCAGTGAGTATTACTTCATCACCGTCATCTTGCGAACCTGGACAAACGCTCCATTATCGAGATTGAGTTTGTAGAGATAGACTCCACTTGTGAGTTTCGTAGCGTCAAAGTTCACCGCGTAGCGGCCCGGAGCGTGTTGTGCATTGGCAACAACTGCAATCTGCTGACCGATAAGATTGAACACTGTAATTGAAACCTGCGCCGCCTCTGCAATCTCGTAGTGAATGGTGGTGGACGGATTAAAGGGATTGGGATAATTCTGCGCCAGCGTCGTCATGCGTGGTATCGGATCTGTTCCGTCAACGGACGCCGGGACAGTGCGTGTGAGAATTGTTCCGAGATCTCCCACAGTCCAACCCCGTGCAGCATCGACAAAGAAGACATCGTTGAGTTCGTTCACTGTGCCACTTGCCTCGGGAATCCAGTTCACCCCGCCATTAGTAGTATGAAAGACCGAACCAATAGCTCCTACCGCCCATCCTTCATTGGAGTTCATGAAGAAGACGGCATCGATGCTGACATTGATGCCTGCGCTGCGTGGCGTCCATGTCGTTCCGCCATTGCTTGTATAGAGGAGAGTATTGTTTTGTCCCCCGATCCATCCTTCGGTGGTGTTCAGAAAAAAGACGCCATGCAGGTCACTTCCCGTACCGGGTGTTTGCGAGAACCAACTCACACCGGCATCGGTGGTTGCGCGAATGGTTCCCCCTTCTCCAACAATCCAGGCATGTGCTCCGCCGCGCGCTGCGGCACCACGATATCGCACTACACCGGTTTCCATCACCGACCAATTCGCTCCTTCGTCGGTCGAGCGAAGGATAACTCCATCGCGACCTCCAATATAGGCCATCCCGCCTTCACCAAAGGCGGCGGAACGCAAGCTGGCGGCCGTACCGGATGTGGCAATACTCCAGGAAATGCCCCCCGTAACCGTTCGCAAAATCATGCCGTTGTCGCCCACCATCAGGCCGACAGAGGAATTCAGAAACGTGACATCTTCAATATCCTGACCGGTCAGACTCACGGCATTCCAGCTTTGCCCGGCATCGGTGGTGGTGATGGATGTACCGAGATCTCCCACCGCCCAGCCGTGTTGTGCATCGCTGAACCATACCGATTGCAGCGCCGTGGTAGTGCCGCTTGTTTGCGGATTCCATGCTTGGGCCAAAACACCGGGGAGTGGACTGAGTATGAGCAGGGCTGAAAGAAATAATTTCATAAAAAACTCCAGAACCTAATTGTTGGCAAGTGTCAGTGAGCAATACCCTTCATGTCGGGCGTACCGTGCAAGATTATCAGCCAACATGCGACGTCCCCGGTGAATACGCGACCTGATCGTTCCAATGGGCACGCAGGCAAACTCTGCAATTTCCTCGTATGTGTATCCTTCGACATCGCTCAACAGAACAGCGGTTTGATAATCAGGAGGAATTGTATTCAGTGCGTTCATCACCTCGTCACCCAATAGCGTCGCGTGCAGTTGGTCCACCTCTTCATTTTTCAATGTTGCGTGGATCGATCGCATATTGCTTCCTTCGGTTTGTGCCGCACTTAATTCCTGAAAATCCGTGGGCATGGGCTCATATTGTTTACGCCTGTAATCGTTGATATAGGAGTTCTTGCATATCTGGAAAAGCCATGCCCTGCAATTTGTTCCATCGCGATACGTATGAAAATATCTGCATGCCTTAAGCATTGTCTCCTGCACAAGATCCTGTGAACGTTGCTCATCACGGCAGAGCTGCAGTGCATAATGGCGGAGTGCTTCCATTTGTGGAAGCGCCTCTTGTTCGAATCGAGTAGTCATCATGATGGGACTGTCCGGTGGTTGATGAGTTGTTGAACACCAATCATCAATCAACCACTATGCCATCCGGAAAACAGGGCTGGAAAGCCTTAAATCAGATAGGAAATACGTACTGGGACAAATTTATGGGGCTTTGCTGCCACACAGCATATGTTGTCCTTCAGAAAATGTGTGGCTTGCGCGCCACAGCCTAACCCCGGTACGTGGTGGGGTCGATGGAGTATTCCGACATTTTTCGGTAGACGGTTTTCCTGTCCACCTCCATGAGACGTGCAATGTGGTTGATGTTTCCTCTATAAAGCTTGAGCATTCGCACGAGATATTTTTCCTCCGCGTCGCGGGTGATCGTTGCAAGATAATCCTTGAATGGGGTATCAAGATTGACGGAGACGGGCTGTTCCGGCGGAGTGACAGAAGGGTGCAACTCCATATTGGGAAGTTCGATGGTTGTTATTGTATCACCGGAGGTTTTTATCATCGCCCGTTTGATCAGGTTTTCCAATTCGCGAACGTTCCCCCGCCAGGAGTAATTCATCATGTCTGCAATAACGCTTGGAGAAAGAGACATGGTGCGACCTCCAACCATGTCCGCGTGACGATGGAGAAAGTGTTCCGCAAGAAGAGGGACATCCTCCAGCCGCTCACGCAACGCCGGCAACATGATGGGAAAAACATTGAGGCGATAAAATAAATCTTCACGAAAATCCCCCTGACGCATCATCATGTCGAGGTTACGATTGGTGGCAACAACCACACGCGTATCCACACTCATGGACACATTGCCGCCAACACGCTCGAACGTTTTTTCCTGCAGGACACGGAGAAGCTTTGTCTGCACCGTTGCGGAGATATCCCCGATCTCATCAAGAAACAATGTACCCGAATGCGCTTCCTCAAACCGTCCGGCCCGTTGCCTGGTTGCGCCGGTAAAGGCGCCCTTCTCGTACCCGAACAATTCACTTTCAAGGAGATTCTCCGGAATTGCAGAACAGTTCACTGCAACAAACGGATGCGTTTTCCTTTTGCTGTTGAAGTGGAGGGCACGGGCAACCAGCTCTTTCCCCGTCCCGCTTTCCCCCTGCACGAGAATCGTCACGTCCGTGTCAGCCACCTGTTTGATAAGCCGGATGATCTCCTTCATTTTCTCGCTGCGACTGATCATGTTGCCAAAGCTGTACGTGTGCTGCAGTTCTTCGCGCAACTGTACCAGTTCGCGTTCTTTTTTCTGACTATCCAGGACGCGGCGGATCTTAATCAGCAGTTCATCATTATTGGTTGGTTTGGTCAGATAATCCGTCGCACCCAAACGCATTGCCTCCACGGCGGTCTGGATGGATCCGAAACCGGTCACCATCAACACCGGCATCTCCGGCCACTGCACCCGGACCGACTGTAATAATGCGATACCACTCATTTTTCCCATCACCATATCGGAGAGCATCAGGTCAAACCGCTCCGACTGCAGTAGTATCAGTGCCTCCTCACCGTTACCGGCAGGAATAACCTGATATCCTTCATCCACAAGGAGCGTTTTTGTCGCCAGGCGGAAGGCTTTGTCGTCATCAACGACGAGAATGCGTTCACCCGGAAGACGGCCTGGTTGCTGCGGGAATTCTTTAGCCATGCTTTTCACCTGCCACAGGTAACTGAATGATAAACACCGTTCCTTCACCCACCGCGCTATGTACGGTGATTGTTCCCTTGTGTTGCTGCACAATCCCGTATGTTACCGAAAGTCCAAGCCCCACGCCGCTGACTTCTTTTTTTGTCGTGAAGAACGCGTCGAAAATTCGATCGATATGCTCCGGGGGGATTCCTGTTCCGGTATCCCGTACTTCGATGAAGACACCTTTATCTCTGTGGTATGCGCTCAACGTTATGGTGCCCCCGTCGGCCATTGCATCCCGCCCGTTAATAATAAGATTCAGAAGGACCTGCTTGAGTTTGTCTCTCGACCCCAACACCGGTGCAAGACTATCGCGCACTTCCAGTATCAACACAATCTTCTGTTTCGCAAGCGCCTCTTCATTGCTTTTCGCCACTTCTGCAAGCAGGTCTCCCACATCAACCGGTACACGCTCGATCTCTACCACAGAGCCACGATAGAACTCCAGCATCTGGCGCGTGAGTTTCGCCATCCGCGTCACTTCTTCCAGCGCGACAGAAATCAGCTCCTGCGCTTGAGCATTGCCGTCCACTTTGCGTAACGACGTCTCCAGCAGACTCTGAATATTATGAATCGGGTTATTAATTTCGTGAGAGAGCTGGGCCGTCATTCTCCCGGTCACCGCAAGTCGCTCACTCCGTACCAGTTCCTCCTGGGCCAGATGCAGTTGCTGCAGTGCGGCTTCCACTTCCCTGTTTCGTTCGGATAGACTACGATTCACCTGATCAAGCTGGCCTATTTTCTCGCGTAACGATTCACGCATTTCGTCGAACTTCGATGCAAGGAAAATCAACTCGTCCTGCGTGCGCGTCCCCTTGTCCGCTCCTGCGATGGCGTAGTCGAGACGTCCCTGACTGATTGCCCTGGTGGCATCAACGAGGCGGTCAATCGGCGACGAGATGTACCGCGTGAACATGAGCGTAGCGACCGCGATGGCAAGAACGGAAAAGGCGATGAAGATCAACAACGAGCGGCGCCAATTCCCGGCTGCGGCAAGCGAGACCCGTTCGAAGGAAATCCATAAATCGGCGGCGCCGAGTGTATAGCCAAGAGGAACGGCGTGACACTTCTGGCACACTGTGGTTGCCGCAAATGGAATGACGGCACGAAATCTCTCATCAACGCGTTGAAATCCCGGTTGGCCGGTCCTGAGAACTTCGCGCTCAAAGTCATCGTGTGGTTGAAGGGTCTTGTATCGTGTTGCCAGTCTGAGGAGGTGCGGCGGCGTCTGAAACTCCTCCCTGAGTTTCAGATTATTCACGAGAATATGGACAGTATCAAACTGCTGGATCTCATTCACACGCGCGAGGTAACTCTCATCCACTTTTCCATCATTCACCATCATGGTCACAAGCGCTTCCTTGATGATGTTCGCATATGTTTCCGCCGACACCTGCGCCTGCTCCATCATTTCCCGTTCCTGAAAGTGATTTTGCAGGGCAACGCTGACCGAAATAAACAACAGGAAGAGGGGGACGATACCCACAAGGATCTTGCGGGAGAGAGGCAAACGCCTGAACATCGTCACCATGGAGTGTTTTCCCAAGCGGAGGAGCATACCAACCGGAATTGTGGAGAAAGTACCGAATTGCACTTTCAGAATCAACGCAACTTCTGTACGGACTAAACAGTGACCGGTATCCGGAAAGTTGCACAGCTTGAATCTTCACCCACCTTCCTCTATATTGCCGTCGAGAATCATGACACCACTCAGTACAGCAACAGAGGAACTCCTCGCCAGCGTAGAAACCTTCTCCGGCCACGCCTTGACTCAGAAGAGTGACCTTGGCATCCTCATGGAGATGGCGACGCAAACGGAATCGCAGAGGCAGCTTGAAGAGCTTGCGTTCCTTGCAAAATTCCTGGTGCGGACATTTGGCATTATGAAGCGGATCGGCCGCGATGGAGAGGGGTATGACCGGCTCTCGAAGGAGTTTGGTGCCAGTCTCGAACGGGCTTCCGGGCTGATTCGGCTGCTCATCACCGGAACATCAACCGATATACAACAACGGTTCGAGCACGCGTACTTTGCCATGGATCAAAACGGGCTCCATAACCTTTTGTCACTCCTTACCGACCTGAGCTGGTATAAGAACTGGCTGATAGATCACAAACAGCGGCCATAGTGCGACTGGCGGTATTGAAAACCGGACGAAAAAGCTGTACCTTTTCCCATGTCAACAATGCGCATGTTCCCCCCCTGGCGTATCGCTCTCTTTGCCCTGGTTCTTGCAAGTATTTTTTGGCTGGGAGGAGTTCATCTGCGCGCCATTATGGGCAACGACCTGCTTAAATCAGGAACTCTTGAGTTTGAAGAGTATCTTGCACCGGAAGCGGAGCGCGAAGTCTTCCGTCTTATATCACTCTCTTCCCTTGTCATTATTACAAGTTATTGTGTGGTGGTGGTGAGTAGCATAGTGTTCCTTGCCACATCGCCGCTGAAGATCAAAGAGCACGGCTGGCTGATGATGAGCAGCATACTTTTTTATCTTTTTGTTCCCGTGGAGGCATTCACCATGTACATTGATGGGAGAATGATCTATCATGAGTTTTTCACGACAGCAGACAACGGTGTGTTCCGTGAATTGTTTATCGCCCGCATAGGGGCGCTTGCCGGAACACCGTACATTGCACTGCTGTGTTACTACACAATTATCGGAGTTGTGGTTTTTCAACCATTCAAAAAATCAGGTCCGCTCCCCTCATGAAATACGAAGAACTGATCACCGACCTCGAACAGGTCGCCCTGCAACTTGGCATCACTGTGCGCTATGAAAAGGGTGATTTTGAGGGAGGGTTTTGCGTACTCAAAGAATCTCGTGTTGTCCTCGTGAACAAGCGCATCTTCCCGGCGCGGAAGGCATCGGTGATGGCACTTGCGCTGCATGAAATCGGACTGGAGAACGTCTTCATCAAGCCGGCAGTGCGCGAGTACATTGAGGATGAGGTTGCCCGCGCAGTACGCACTACACGATAACCATGACCGTATGATTAAAGCCGTCGTCTTCGATCTGGATAATACCCTCGTGGACTTCATGAGTATGAAGCGCCAGGCCATTACGGCTGCCATCAATTCCATGATTGATGCCGGCCTGACGCTGAAGCACGAAGAGGTACAGTCGCGCATTGATCTCATCTACAGCGAACGCGGCATGGAGTTTCAGAATGTCTTCGATCAGTTACTGTATGATATTTTTCAAAAAGTGGACTACAAGATCCTCTCTGCGGGTGTCATCGCCTACCGGCGCGCAAGGGAAGCGGCGCTTGTTCCCTACCCGCATGTGAACATGACCCTTGTGCAGCTCGTCAAACGCGGCATCAAGCTCGCCGTCGTCTCTGATGCCCCGGGTCGAGAGGCCTGGCTACGGCTGTGCTATCTTAATTTTCATCACATTTTCGATCACGTCATTACGTTTGACGACACGGGTGAGCGCAAACCGAGCCCGGTGCCGTTTCGCAAGGCGCTGGATCTCCTCCAGGTGCGGCCGGAGGAATCGCTGATGGTGGGAGATTGGGCGGAACGCGACATGGTTGGTGCTGCCCAGGTCGGAATGATAACCGTGTTTGCGCGTTATGGTGACACCTTCGGAACGGTCGAAACCAATGCCCGATACGAAATCAACGATGTTGCCGAACTTACCGGAATTATTGATCGCGAGAACAAAAGGCAGTAGGCATCATGGTGCGTGGGATCGGGGTCGACATTATTGAAATTTCACGAATCAAGGAAAGCATCGATCAGCACGGCGATGCGTTTCTCGGAAAAATCCTTACCGCCCGTGAGATTGCATATTGCAGAGCAAGACAAGAACCCCACCAGCATTTTGCTGCACGGTTCGCCGCCAAGGAGGCCGTCAGCAAAGCCCTTTCCACCGGGTGGAGCGGAGAGTTCGTGTGGAAGGACGTTGAGGTGGACAATGACGATCTTGGCAAACCGC
Source organism: uncultured Chitinophagales bacterium (assembly GCA_964538485.1). Lineage (GTDB taxonomy): Bacteria > Bacteroidota > Ignavibacteria > UBA10030 > UBA6906 > JBJXHC01. Next base: position 8,433 of record CAZIHJ010000108.1, read on the forward strand.
ATATTGCCCTCCATGGGAAACTGCGAGAGAAGTTGATGGGCTGCACAGTACACGTTTCCATTTCTCACGACCGGGACAGAGTTGTGGCAATGGCCTTGATAGAGGAACTTCCGGTGTGAGGCTGACGATCTACCGGAAGATGATGATCGGATTCGGCCTGGTCATCGGACTGATGATCGCCGTAAATCTCTATGTTCTTACGCAACTCCATAACGTCTCCACGATCACGCACAACACACTCTCCTCCGATGTTCAAACGATTGACCTCGCCAAAGCCGTCCAGTCGTACCTTACTGACGAAGAGCGGTATGCTCAGAAATTTGTCATTACCCGGGATTCAACGTACATCGAGCTGCTCCATGATCGCACACGGCAGGTGGGAACCATCTTGGATTCCCTGATGCGTGTACCGGCCGACTCGCTGCAAACCGGCATGGTTGACGCAATCGTCGCCTCTCATAGGCTCCTCGCCTTGTCATTCGATCGTGCGCGAAAACAGAGTGGGGCGCGGCGCGGAGCAACGGCCTGGGCAGACTCAGTTCAGTTCATGTACGATCGTCTCGATCAACTCATTCGACGCAATCAGCTTCTTGTTGGTGAATCAATGGCCCGCGTCGAAGCGAACATTGCGCGCTCGGCAAATGTCGTACTCGTCCTCATAATCATTGCTGTTCTCGTCGCCGTCATCGCTGCATTCATTATTACGCGCACCATTACGCAACCCATTCGCATTCTCGAACGGGGAACAGCCCAAATTGCCCGGGGAATTTTTGAACCGGTTGTCGTACACTCACACGATGAGATTGCGCACCTGGCTGCCGCAGTCAACGACATGGCAGTTAAACTGAAACAGGTCAACGAGGCAAAAGCCGAGATGATGCATACGATCTCCCATGAACTCCGCACACCGCTGCAAACGGCTCTTTCAGCCCACTACCTGCTCGTGGAAGAAAAGGCGGGACCACTGAACAACGAACAGCGACGCTTGCTGGCCATGATCCGTCAAAACATTGACACGTTGAGCGCATTCAGCCATCAGTTTCTCGACCTGGAGAAAATGGAAGCGGGCATGATGGAGTACACGTTCGAACGATGTGATCTTCACGCACTACTTGCACGGATCGTGGAAGAGGCAGGCATAGGCGCATCGCGTAAACGGCTCCGGGTCACAATCGGTGGGATGTCCCGCACACAAGTGACGGCAGATCCGGCAAAACTCACGACAGCATTGACAAATCTTATCGGCAATGCGATTAAATATACTCCTGCCGGCGGTGCCATCGACATTCTCACAACGGAGGATGCAACAAAGGTGCGCGTTGCCATTACGGACACGGGCATCGGCATCGCCCGCGAAGACATCCCGAAGTTATTCAC
>CAZIHJ010000109.1:0-2733 GCA_964538485.1 uncultured Chitinophagales bacterium
TGCGAGCGTCTGTACTGATCCCGACGGAAACCCCTGCATCGTACAAACGGGCAATTGGATGTTCCTGATACGAACGGAGTGTCGTGATTTGCACATTACTTGTGGGACAAATCTCGAGGTGGATGCGCTTTTCTGCGAGATGAGTAACGAGGTGTTTATCTTCGATGCTGCGTATGCCATGTCCGACGCGCGCCGGTTGAAAATGGGCGAGCGTTTGCCAGACACTTTCCGGGCCTCTGGCTTCACCTGCGTGTGCTGTACGATTCAAGCCATTCGCAATCGCGTATTGAAAAGCGGGAATATGCGCTTCCACGGAAAAACCTGCTTCGTCTCCGGCGATGTCAAGTGCAGTAACATACTTTTCGCGGAATCGTTCGACAAGATGAACGGTATGCAAGCTTTGCTCCATTGAGTAGTGGCGAAGGGTACACAGAATCAACCGCGCTTCAACACCTGTATCGCGGACTCCCCGCGCCACTGCATCGTCGACAATCTCAACGACTTGTTCGGCGCTCAGACCCTTCTGAGTATGTAACAATGGAGCAAACCGGATCTCTGCATAGAGGACATTGTCGCGTCGTAACTGCTGGAATACATCTGCTGTTACGAGCTGTAGCTCCCGCTCGGACTGCATCAGTGCAACGCCCTGCACAGCGCGTCTCAGATAATCGGCCAGATCGAGACATTTGCCTGAGACGATGAAGTCACGTTCGTAGTCTGCACGAGATATTGCAGGATTGATTTGAGACACCACACCGTAACTCAGGCTGCAGTCAAGATGAAGATGAAGCTCGATTTTGGGAAGGCTCAGAAAATCCGCTTGCATGCCGGGAGACACCAATTGCGAAATGCACTATTGCGACAATCTACAGATTCACTGTCCTACTGTCAATTCCTCTCCCACCCGACTTAGCAGGCTGCGCAACCGCCATGTGACAAACAATCGCTCGGCCCTTCCTTCCCGTTCGGGCCGGGCATCTCGAGGTGAGGATCCTTTTTTACTTCCTCTCAAAGAACCCCGTCATTGTCGCTTCAGCAATCACCTTCCCCTCAATCGCTTTCTCAAACTGTCGCAAGCTAGTATTAACGCCGAGGTTTAACGCCTCGACATTCAACGCATAGATGGTTGCGATGTATGGATGCGAACCTGAGCCCTTTGGCGGCGCGGGTCCGCCGTAGCCAAGCTCGCCGTAGGAACTCATCAGTTCTTTCGTTCCGGCTGGCAGACTGTTCGTTCGCGATGCACCTTCAACAATACTCCTCCCGCGAAGAGGGATGTTAATGGCGAACCAGTGTACCCAGTTGTTTGCCACGGGATGAGGATCGATGATGGAAAGTGCAAAGGACTTCACGCTAACCGGCGGATCGTCCCATTGAAATCCAGGCGAGATGTTTTTTCCTCCAACAACACTCCGGTGTGCGTATTTGGGCGGAATCTGTTCCTTGTCTTTATATGAACTCGATGCAAGTGTGAACATATGTTCCTCCTCTTTCAATTCATATTAGTCCGGTGATAAGACCGAGTGCTATCATCAGTAGCAACACCGAGACGACCTGCTGCACACTTTTCATGGTCAGTTTCTTCAAGAGCTTGTTCCCGAGAAACGCTCCGACGAATGCAGCTCCGGTGGCAGAAATCACCAGTTGGATATTCTCACCAATTCCTGACGCGGAAAAATGACCGGCGTACACCGACAGTCGAATAACATCCACGAGACAAGCAACAACAACACCTGTTGCAATGAATGCCTCTTTTGATAATCCCGCCCGTACGAGAAACGCACTGCGCAACGCACCTTGATGGCCTGAGAGTCCGCCAAAGAAGCCACTCAACAATCCGCCGGCAATCATATACTTCCGGTCGAATTCGATCCTTGTAAATGCGGGCAACATCTCAAGCACGGCGAATGCCGCAATCAACAATCCCATCACCACCTTCACTACAGTCACGGCAAAGAGATGCTCACCTATTTGATATGTGAACAAGGGTTGTATACCGGTGGCAAGGAGCAACACTTGCGCACCCATGAATGACGCAACAAGAGCCGGTATGCCGAACCGGAGAACAATGCCCACATGCGCGTGCCGCCCGAGGAGGACAAGCTTGAACAGGTTGTTGAGGAAATGAACAATGGCCGTCATTGCAACTGCAACATCTGCCGGAAAGAACAAGAGAAATGCCGGCAGAAGAATTGTTCCAAGGCCGAAACCTGAAAAGAGCGTCAGAGCGGATGCTGCCAGGGCAACGATACTGATGACGAGATAGTCCATCCCGTGCCGGTATTATTTCAATGCACTGTTGAGCCAGCGTATCAGCGGGAGCGTGTCACTATACACTTGTACGACCGTCTTCAGGAAGTTTGGTTTCAGGCAGATGCTCTCATCCTTGAACTCCTTGCCAGCAAAGAACTGCTTGTGGCGCAAGTGTTCAATCATTGGATGGTCTTTGGGATAACCGAGTGGCGCCTTCTGCAATTTCTCACCGATAATTCCTCCAAGCCCTTTCTTGAACTTGCGCTCGTTGACCATCGCAAGGAATTCCTCCGGATGATCAACCATCGACTTCCTGATGGCCTTGATCTGATCGCCGGTCGGCATGTACAACCCGCCCCCGATGAAAATCGATCCCGGCTCGATGCCGACATAAAATCCCGGCGTCTCCACAGGGCTTTTTGATTTCGACCGCATGCCAAAACTCGCGGCAATGTTTGTTTTGTACGGTGCCTTGTCCTT
>CAZIHJ010000109.1:2833-9677 GCA_964538485.1 uncultured Chitinophagales bacterium
ATTTGAATTTGCAAAAATGACTTCTAAAATGCTACCTTGTGTATGATCGATTCGGGTATGCTCATTCCCGCCTCTGTTCTTCCGAGCTTACAAACATTAAACCAATCCCCTCACTGTCTGTCTGATACATAAACGCACAAGGAGATGCAGATGGATTCCCTGGCAGGGCGAAAGACGCCGGTTCTGCGCAATAACCTTCAGATCAATGATAACGGTTTTGTCTTTGCCTTTGACCTGGGTACGACATTCAGTGTTAACCGGTCGGGTATTGAGATGCTGAAGATGCTCCAGCAAGGATACAGCAAAGAAAAGATCATGGTGAGAATAGTGGAATTATTCCAGATCACCGGACCGGAGTTCGAGATCGACTTTCAGGACTTCATCGTTCAACTCAAGAACCTCAGGCTCATCGTTTGATGGAAAAGCAGAAACTCCGCATCGGCGTTAGTGCGTTGAATGCCGTCGACAACCCCGGACCCGGCATCCCGGTCATCCGTTGTTTGAAGGAATCTTCGCTGTACGACGTAGAGGCAATCGGGTTGGCATACGATGCACTGGAGCCCGGCATATTCATGGAGAAATTGACTTCCGCGTCGTACCTCATGCCGTACCCTCTCACCGGATATGCGAACATGCTCGAACGGCTCAAGGAGATCCATGAGGAGGCGAACCTCGACCTCATCATTCCGGCTCTCGATTCGGAGCTCGTTGCATATATTCGTATGGAGGAGGAATTGAAGCACATGGGTATCGCGACGTTCCTTCCGACACTTTCCAATATCGAGATGCGGTCAAAAGCAAACCTGAGCGCCTTTGGTTACACACATCAGATCCCCGTTCCCCTCACACGGGTCGTCTACAACCAGCAACAGTTGTACAACTCCGTTCCCCTTTTTGCCTATCCGATTGTTGTGAAGGGTGTATTCTACGATGCATCCATCTGTTCATCATACGACGAGGTAGTTGCGGCGTTCACCCGGCTTGTAAGGAAATGGGGAACGCCGGTTATCCTCCAGGAATTTGTGCAAGGCGACGAATACAACATTGCGGCCATCGGGGACGGGACTGGCGCAACCATCGGCGCGGTCATCAGCAAGAAGATGTACATCACGGACAAGGGAAAGGGCTGGTCGGGTGTCGCAATTCACAACGACGAGTTGCTGGCACTCACCCGCACGGTGATCCACCACCTCAAGTGGCGTGGCGCGCTGGAGCTGGAAATGATGCGGGCCCGCGAGAACGGTCACTACTATCTATTGGAAATCAACCCTCGATTCCCGGCATGGATTTATCTTTCCGCCGGCGTGGGCATCAACCTGCCCGAGATGCTTGTGTCTCTCGCATTGGGCAAACAACCGGAGCCTCGCTTCGATTATGAAGCAGGCAAGATGTTTCTCCGTTATTCCGCCGAGCTGGTCATCAGCATGAAACAGCTCGAATCCATCACCATCACATCCTCCTACTCTGCCAATGGACACTCCTAAGTACGAACGACCGGTCATCAAGCCCTACTATGCGGGAGTAATGAATCCGCAGGCAACCAAGACCGTCCATACTCCCATGTCGCATATTGACGGTGCTGCGGTGGATGATATTGTGGGGCGGTTCGGATCTCCGTGCTTTGTTATTTCGGAGCGGATGATTAGAAAAACGTTCAAGGAGGCACACGCCGCGTTCGCAGCCCGCTATCCAAGCGTGCAGTTTGCCTGGTCATACAAGACGAATTACCTGGACGCTGTGTGCAGGGTGTTTCATCAAGAGGGGAGTTGGGCAGAGGTGGTCAGTGAGTTTGAGTACATGAAGGCACGCCAGAACGGATTGGATGGTACCAAGATCTTCTTCAATGGACCCGACAAATCCGAAACAGCAATTGCGCGGGCAATCACCGACAATTCCCATCTTCATATCGACCACCTTGATGAATTATATACGATTGTGGAGATCGCCCGCAAATTAAAGAAGCGGGCGAATGTCGCCATTCGCGTCAACATGGATGTGCAGGTCTACCCGATGTGGGACAGGTTCGGGTTCAACTATGAGAACGGCGCGGCATGGGATGCCATCAGGCGCATTCTTGAGAACAAGGATGCGATGCGGCTTGCAGGCTTGCATTGCCACATCGGTACGTACATGATGACAGCCGAGGCCTACCGGCTGGCAGCGGTAAAACTCGCCTTGCTTGCGAACAGCATCAGAACCGAGTTTGCGATTCCGATTGACTACATTGACCTTGGCGGCGGGTTCGCCTCCAACAACACACTCCACGGTGCGTACATGCCTGCTGAGGACACCAATCCACGCATCGACCAATATGCCGAAGCGATCACACAAGGACTGCTTGCGACTCTTGATCGTTCCAAAGGACTTCCCACCCTTGTTCTTGAAACAGGGCGGTACATGATTGATGAGGCGGGGTTTCTGATCGGGACAGTCATCGCGAATAAACGCCTCTCCGATGGACGCAAATCCACGATTGTCGATATCGGTGTGAATCTCCTCTTCACCAGTTTCTGGTACCGGCACAAGATAACCCCCGCACAACCCTTTGGGGACTTCACCGAAGACACTGTACTCTACGGCCCGCTCTGCATGAACATCGACGTGATACGCGAGTCGTGCACCCTTCCTCCGCTAATGAAAGGGGACCGGTTTGTTGTACAGAATGTCGGTGCATATAACATGACCCAATGGATGCAGTTCATCAACATGCGCCCGTCAGTTGTTATGGTCATGGAAGACGGTTCAGTTGAACTCATCCGGCGACCTGAAACACTCGAATACCTGTTGCAACCCGAACAGGTTCCTGAACGTCTGAAATCATAACCGCGGACAATGAACCCTTCATCACCATCAGCGCGTGGCACAGGGATAGTGAAGGACGTCTTCACGGGAATCGGACTGATCTTTTTTGTGCGCCACTGGGTTCCCGGACTTCTCCTCTGGAGCTACCTGCTCGTTGTGCATCCGGCATACGCACTTGGCGGTTTGGCGGCGACCCTGCTGTGTCTTCTGTTTCACCGGCTGTTCCGGGTCCTTCTCGATCCCCTCTCAATCATACTCATGCTGTTGAACGGATTCCTGACAGGCCTTGCGTTGATTCACTTCCGCGGAGTTCCCGGTGGATTTGAAGGCGCGGCTGCGTTCATCACCGTACTCTTTGCTCATCAGATTATCTACTATCTTTTATATGCATTGCTCGTCCGGCAACTTCGCCTTCCGATTCTCTCACTTCCTTTCGTCTTTGCAACATGGCTCCTCATGGGTCTCCCCCGTGACGTTGGAGGACCAGCCATCACACTCTGGAGTTCCCTGGTTCTCCCGTTTCAGAGCATTCTGGAAGGCAGTATTCCCCATGGCCTCAGCGTTTTCGGGCGATCATTGAGCGCGTTGTTCTTCGTCGGTGATCCTCTCCCCGGTTTGTTGGTCGCAGGAATGATGCTCTGGTATTCACGCATTACCTTCTCTCTCGCAACTGCATCATTCCTGGTTCTTGCTGTCGCCCGACCGATCCTGCCGGCCGATCCCACCTTTGAACTTCTTGCCTTCAACTGCATGGCGACGGTCATCATGGTTGGAGCGATTCTGGAAGTTCCCTCACGCTGGTCGTATCGCAACGCCGCGTTGTTTGGAGTGTTCTCGGTGGTTCTGAGCGTCTTCCTCGCATCACTCTCGCTTCCGCTTCTCAACTTCCCGTTCATTCTTGCGGTGATGACTTTTGTTCTCAGCAAACCCCTCATAGCAGCCGAAGGCGCGCTGCCGTTCGACTTCACCTCGGGAACGCCGGAACAGAACCTTTACTATGCACAAAACCGTCGGGACCGGTACGCCGGCGTGGCGTTGGCATCGTTCAGTCTCCCGTTCAACGGTACGTGGAAGGTCACGCAAGCGCACAGGGGTGCTTACACCCACAAGGTTGACTGGCAGCATGCCTGGGATTTTGAGATTGTAGATGAATCGGGAAATTTCTCGCGCAATGGTTCGACAAGCCTCTTCGACTTCTACGCCTATCGCCAACCCGTCTGCGCGGCGCTCGACGGTGAAGTGATTAACCTGCAAAGTTACATCCCGGACAACCCGCCGGGAGAGTTCAACTTCTCATTGAACTGGGGAAACACCGTTGTGCTTCGCCATCCGGATGGCACGTGTTCGGCATACTCCCACCTGAGTTACATGCCCGAGACTCTGTTCATAGGGAAATGGGTGCACAAGGGTGAGGTGATCGGCTACTGCGGCAATAGCGGACGGAGCGACAGACCACACCTTCATTTCCAATTCCAGAAAACAGGAAAGATCGGCGAAAAGACCCTTGCAGTTCCACTCAAGAAGTATGTGCGGATCAACGGCAAAGGCGCGGAACTCCGGGTATGTCATTTTCCGGAAGACGGCGAAGTCATACGCAATATCGCTCCGTCGGTTCGTATGGGCGAAGTATTTCATTTTCCGTACGGAAGGGAGATGATTGCCGCGGGCCAGATTGATGGCAGAGAGACGATCGAGCATTGGGTTTCAACGGTGGACTTCTACAATCATACCTATCTGTACTGTCATGAAACGAACGCTGTTGCATATTTCTTTGTCGAGGACGGCGTTTTCTACTTCACCGACTATTTCGGTCCCCGGAGTTCCCTGCTCAATGTCTTTTCGCTTGCCGCTTCAAAGGTGGTCTTCGCCGAAGATGACGCACTTGAATACGTCGACCAATTACAGTTGAACCGGCTAGCTCCGGCATTTTCACACGTGCTGGCCGACGTGCTGTCGCCTCTTGTCACAGTCAAAGAGACCATGTGTCATTACCGGATCGGGGTTGCGGAGAATCGAACGCTGACCATCCAGAACCGGATTGTCACCTCGACACGGTTGGGCGGGTTTGCCCGACACACACCCGCCACGCTGGAAATAGAACTGCCATACGGTTTGCAGTCGTTGCGCGTCCAGGGAAGTATTCACCGCCAACACTATTCGTTCACAATCTCGATGAAATCATGAAAGCACTTTGGGGAATCCTGATCGCCATCAGTATGCACGTCCACCTCCAGGCACAAACCTACACCGCGGTGCAATCAAGTGCCATCAGTCAATCGTATGTCCATGAGACAAACATGGAATACGGCAGGGCAATTGCCATGCTCAGACAGGCAGGGTTTGCGCCCGGAGATTATTTCAGCAACCTCCGGTTGGGGTGGCTTGCGTATCTGAAGAAAGATTATCCTGATGCCGTCGCTGCATACCGCATCGCCATAAGCGCCGAAGCAACTTCAATCGAGGCCCATGTGGGATTGATGAACGCGTTGTACGCCATGCATGACAATGCCGGATTGGAATCCGTCGCCAACACATTGTTGTCGTTCGACCCGGCCAATTACTACGCACACCGATATCTCATTCAGCTCGATATCGACCTCGGCGAATACAGCAAAGCCGAGCTCCGTGGACTGAGCGCGCAGAAGCTCTACCCGATTGACCTGACTCTTAATCTCAATCTCGCCCGGATCTATCACCAGCAGGGCCGCAGGGATGACGTCCGGAATCTCCTGATGATGCTCGAGTCGATTTACGGATTGCAGAACTCCGAGATTCAGTCGTTCAAGGAGATTCTCAAACGATGAAGGTGTGGTTCCCTTTTGTCTTCGGGATGCTTCTTGTCCCGGCAGCAAGAGATGCAGGGGCCGCCTTTGGTCAGGTGAGCACCCAGGTCTATTCCGGATTTGCATTCGAACATTCACGTCATCACTTCCTGACTTCCGGCATCGATGTGTTTGTGGAGAGTCCCGGGCTCGTGTACATTCCCGCGTTCTCGTACGCCGACATCACGGTGGGCCTTGTTGAGAACACCAGCAGTCCCGCGATATACTCGGGCGTCCCGGTCACGGAATCCCTCCACGCCACACTTACCGGCAAGATTCACCGGTACACTCTCGCACAGAAAGTCGAGTTCTTCAGAACGGATGGGTGGAATCTTGCAACCACGTTCGTGGGGACTATTGAACGGGCCCGGTTTTCAAGAACCGAAGTGTATTCCTATGACCCCAGGCCGGCACCCTCCGGATGGGATACCACACTTACATCCAGCCGGTCTTCAGTCAACGGGTTTGTCACGGGCGGTGCCGAGGTTTCCCGGTTCATTGATTTGCACAAAGCAGGAACCGGCGCGTTGGTATTCTCCGACTTCCAGCGGTCGCCTGTCTGGCAGGTCTACTGCTTTCTTCACACAAATCCGCAACGGCGTCTGACGTTCAAGGGTGTCACCGGAGTGGTTATTGAGAACAAGGCCATGTTCCTGTCGAAACTGTCTGTTGGATGGAGAGCAACGATCGACCTCGAATTGATAACGACAGTCAGCTATTCAAGAACTTCGTTTGTCTACGATATTGATGAACGGTTCTGGAGCTTTTATCGGGAGAAGGACCAATTTCAGGCAGGCGTTCTTGGAGCATACGATGTGGGGCGTTCACTCCGCGTGTTTGCCGGCGCAAGGATCGAGCGGAACGACAGATTTACGCTGATAAACATCAAGGCCGGTGTGTACTATCGTCCGATTTGATGAATAAATCTAACGGAAGTGCCAACGGTCGTATAGTCACTGCGGTCTGACTCTCACTTTGAATACCACCTTCACGAGTGGAGCGGGAGACACTTTAGGTGCGTGAGCATCTTCCGGATAGAATATCCCGAACATCCCTTCTTCAACCGTTAGCCACACGTCCGGTTCATCATCAAAGAACATGATGTCCTTTTCCGCGACGTATGGTTCAGCGAGCCGTGAGCATGATGATAATTTCTTCCAGCCGATATCAAAACTCCCTCGCAGTGCTACCTGAATATCAATGTATTCACGGTGTGCTTC
>CAZIHJ010000110.1:0-9505 GCA_964538485.1 uncultured Chitinophagales bacterium
TCATCAACCCTTACACAAACCTGCCGGTAGGTGAAGTATGGCAGGCCTCAAAGAGGGATATTGATGACGCCATTGCGGCCGCGGTTGCTGCATTTCAGCACACAAGAAGACTCCAGTCATACGAAAGGGCTGAGGCACTTTCGTATATCGCCAACCAGATCCTATCCCAGGCCGAAGAGTTCGCCAGACTTATCACCACTGAAACCGGCAAGCCGATAACCTTTTCCCGCGGAGAGGTTGAGAGGAGTGTATTCACCTTCAGGATTGCTGCCGAGGAAGCCAAACGCATTGAAGGGTCGGTGCTCCCGCTTGATTTGGCCGAACATTCAAAGAACAGATTGGGAATAACACGCCGGTTTCCACTCGGCCCAATCTCAGCAATCACCCCATTCAACTTCCCGCTCAACCTTGTCGCGCACAAACTTGCACCGGCAATTGCTGCGGGCAATACGGTAATCCTCAAACCTTCTTCCAATGCCCCGCTTACTGCTCTCTTCTTGGGCAAGATCATCACCGGATCTGCGCTTCCCAAAGGTGCAGTAAGTATCGTTCCATGCAGTTCAGAAGAAGCCAGTCAACTCATTACTGATGAACGTATTAAGCTGCTTAGCTTCACAGGTAGTCCGATGGTGGGTTGGGGAATGAAAACTCGAGCCGGTAAGAAGCGTGTTGTGTTGGAGCTCGGAGGTAACGCCGGAGTCATTGTGGACAAGGATGCGGACCTGGATTTTGCTATTCCCAGAATTGCCGTCGGATCCTTTGGCAACGCAGGTCAATCTTGTATAGCGGTCCAACGGATACTTGTCCACAACGAAGTCTATCCGGAGTTTGAACGACGTTTCCTGAAAGCAACAGCAGAAACAAAAACGGGCGATCCTGGACTCGAAACTACGGTTGTCGGACCAATGATCGACGAGGCAACGGCAACAAAGGTCGAGGGTTGGATAAAAGAAGCGGTTGCTGCGGGAGCACGAATCTTAATTGGCAGTGGACGTGCTGGAGCCATGCTTCAACCAACAGTGCTTGTCGACGTGAAACCGGAGATGAAAGTCAGTTGTCAGGAGGCCTTTGCACCTGTAGTGACACTGGAGAGATTTGGGAAATTTGATGAAGCCATTGAGAAAGTGAATAACTCAGCATTCGGGCTTCAAGCAGGAGTGTTTAGCAAGAATATCGCTCACATATTCACGGCCTTTCAGGAACTGGAAGTCGGCGGAGTCATTATTAATGACTATCCAACATACCGGATAGATCATATGCCATACGGCGGGATAAAAGACTCGGGTTTTGGTCGCGAAGGTGTAAAGTATGCTATAGAGGAGATGACGGAACTGAAGCTTATGGCAATGAATCTCTCCTGATGTCATTGCATTCAAGATCACTGCCGGCAAAGACTTGAAACAATGAGCTGCAAGCTGTGACTGAGTTTCGATTCTCGATGTGTTTAAGTCGTTGCAAAGGTTGTTAATAACTTCACCTGTTCTGCTATTGATTTTCCAATCCATGTACCATAGTTTGCACTCCGCTTCACGATTATCATAGAATAGGAATCATGTCAGAGTTCATTCATCTTCACAATCATTCCCACTACAGTCTGCTGGACGGCGCCTGTCGTATTGACGATCTGGTGAATGCGGCTGTTGAGCAGAAGATGCCTGCTGTTGCCCTTACGGACCACGGGGTGATGTTCGGTGCCATTGAGTTCTATAAGAAGGCAAAGAAGGCAGGCGTTAAGCCCATCATCGGGATGGAAGCGTACATTGTTACAAAGGGGAGTCGGTTCGAGAAAACGCAGCAGGAAACCGAGAGTGGAGGAAAGCGGGGAGCGTATCATCACTTGCTTCTCCTGGCAAAGAACGAGATCGGCTACCGGAACCTGCTTAAGCTTTGTACAATAGGGCATACCGAGGGATTCTATTACAAACCGCGCATTGATACGGAGGTGCTCCGGCAGCATCGTGAAGGCATCATTGCCACGTCCGCTTGCGCAGGAGGAGTGGTTTCTGCTCATCTCGCTTCTGGGCGTGATGCGGAAGCGTACGAAGCCGCTGAGATATACAAGGACATTTTTGGTAATGATTTCTATATCGAAATCCAAAACCATGGCATAGAACGGGAAGCGATCGTCAGGCAGAAAGCCCCAAAACTGGCAAAGGACCTTGGACTCAAGCTTATTTGTACGAATGATGTCCACTATGTGAAGCGCGATCATGCCATTCCTCACAATATCATGCTGCTTATTCCCGATGCAAGCAGCACAAACACGCCCGACTACACTCAACTTCGTTATCAAACCGATCAGGTGTACTTCAAGTCTGCAAAAGAGATGGTGGAGTTATTCAAAGACTATCCCGAGGCCATTGCATCGACTCTTGAAGTAAATGAAAAGTGTGATCTTAAGATCGAGCTTGGCAAGAACCACATGCCACAGTTCCCGATACCTGCCGAATCAAATGCGAAAACACTTGAAGATTACCTTGACGAAATTACCCGTGAAGGGTTTGTACGGCGTTACCCTGAACCGGGCGCTGATATGCGCCAGCGGCTTGAACATGAACTTGGCGTTATCAAAAAAATGGGATACTCGGGATATTTCCTGATCGTACAGGATTTCATCAATCAGGCCCGCAAAGATGGTGTGCGTGTTGGGCCCGGGCGTGGAAGCGCGGCCGGGAGCATCGTCTCCTACGCGTTGGGCATTACGGATGTTGATCCGGTGAAGTACGATTTGCTCTTCGAGCGATTCCTGAATCCGGATCGCATCAGCATGCCCGACATCGACGTGGACTTTGCCGATGACAAGCGGGACCAGGTTATTGCCTATGTCCGGAAAAAGTACGGCGAAGACTCCGTTTCACAGATTATCACCTTCGGAACACTCTCTTCACGGGCCGTGCTTAAGGATGTGGGCCGTGTGCTTGGCGTTCCCCTGAGCACAATTGATTCCATCACCAAACAGATTCCCGTGGAGCTGGGGAAGGTCCGTCCGCTCGCCGAGGCTCTGGATACGATTCCCGATTTGAAGTGGGTGAAGGAAAGCAACGATCCGAAAATCAAGATGCTGATTGACGCTTCATTGGTGTTGGAGGGAATGAACCGCAATGCCGGTATGCACGCCGCCGGAGTCGTTATCGCACCCGGTAACATCAGCGACTACGTTCCTCTCTATAAGACTCCGCAAACAGAAATGATGACGCAGTATAACATGAAGGATCTTGAGATTGCCGGACTCCTCAAGATGGACTTCCTCGGACTGCGCACGCTTTCTGTGATAGAGAACTGTCTGCGTATGGTGAGCGAGAACCACGGCGTGGAAATCGATCTCGATCGTATCCCGGAGGAGGATGCCAAAACTTTCGAGTTGTTTGCAAAGGGACAGACCATAGCGTTGTTCCAGTTTGAAAGCACGGGGATGCAGGATTGGCTCCGTAAATTGAAGCCGAACTGCATCAGTGACCTTGTTGCAATGAACGCCCTCTATCGTCCCGGCCCGATGGAAATGATCGGAGACTTCATTGACCGGAAGCATGGCAGGCAACAGATCAGCTACATGCATCCGAAGATGGAATCCATCCTGAAAGAGACGTACGGCGTTATCGTCTATCAGGAGCAGGTGATGAAGATTGCCACTGAGGTTGCCGGCTTCACGCTTGCCAAGGCCGATCTCATGCGCAGGGCTATGGGGAAGAAGAACAAAGAAGAGATGGCGAAGTTGAAGGTCGAGTTCATAGAGGGTGCAATTGCTCTGGGAACGCAGAAGAAACTTGCCGGTGAGATCTTCGACTTGATCGAGAAATTTGCGTCGTACGGTTTCAATAAGTCCCATAGCGTTGCCTATTCCGTACTTGCCTACCAGACAGCGTACTTGAAGGCCCATTACCCTGCGGAATACATGGCTGCAACGCTTTCATCGGAAATCGGTAACACGGATAAGATCGTCGGACTGATAGACGATTGCCGCAAAATGGGGATTCAAGTTCTTCCGCCGGATGTGAACGAAAGCGGCAATGACTTCACTGTCGTCAACGGCGCGATCCGGTTCGGACTCTGTGCAATAAAGAATGTCGGTGAAAGTGCAATCGACAGCGTTCTTGTTACCCGAGTGAAAGAAGGGAGGTTCCAGAATATTTTCGACTTCTGCAGGCGTGTGGATCTCCGTCTGGTGAACAAGAAATGCCTGGAAAGTCTGGTGCAGGCGGGAGCGTTTGATTCGATGGACGGACACCGGGCGCAGTTCTTCGAGAACATTGAGCGGGTGGCGGTATTCGGATCAACATTCCAGAGCCACCGTGAAAATGGCCAATCAAGTTTGTTTGAGATGTCAGGACCAAAGCAATCGCAAACGATACAGTATCCTGTGTTGACGCCGACGCCGGGCTGGTCAGAGACCGACAAGCTGACACGTGAAAAGGCCGTCCTCGGCTTTTATGTCTCCGGCCATCCGCTGCTGAAGTTCGAACAGGAAATTAATGAATTCGCCAATGTGCATTTCGGTGACCTCTCCGGTTTTAATAACGGAGCCAACGTGCGTGCCTGTGGTATTGTCACTTCCGTCAAGAAAAAGATCGACAAGCGGAACAACACCATGGCGTTTATCGGGTTGGAAGACTTCACCGGTCGGGCGGAATGCATTGTCTTCTCGGATCCGTTTGCGAAATTCGAGCATCATCTTCGCCCGGATGCGATGGTGATGGTGAGCGGTAAGGGGGAAGTGAACGGTGACCTGCTGAAGATTCTCGTCAACGAAGTGTATCCAATGGAGAAGGTCAGGGAGAAATTCACCAGGAGTATTATCTTATCCATTAACGTTAACGACGTTCAGGAAAATACGATAGTGGAGCTCCGACAATTGTTGGAGAAGAGCAAGGGGAACTGCACTTGTTACTTCAGCGTTAATGACTCTGCATCAACAAAAGTGTATCAAACAAGAAAATTCAGCGTCGACCCGTCGGATGCTTTTCTGGAAGAAGCCAGGAAAATGCTGGGACCAAGAAGCGTACGACTGACGGCACAATAAGTATCACCAAAAGAACCGGGCTGCCGGAGAAGCAGGCAGCATAAACAAGGAGAACTGATGAAGCCAATTGAAATCACAGACAGTAATTTTGAGAAGGAAGTCATGCAATCTGCCCAACCCGTGCTGGTGGATTTCTGGGCGGTGTGGTGTGGGCCCTGCAAGATGATTGCCCCGGTGGTGGAAGAGCTTGCAAAGGAATACGACGGCAAGCTGAAGGTCGGCAAGGTTGACGTGGACAACAACCCGGACATTTCGATGAAATTCGGCATTCGGAGCATTCCGACATTGATGGTGTTCAAGGGAGGCAAGGTCGTTGAGCAGATCATCGGCGCAGTGCCGAAGAAGAACCTTGTTGACAAGGTTCTTCCTCATATCCCGGTGAATTGATTAACGCCCAGAAAGCGCACTTAAAGCCCGATCTCGCAGGAGGTCGGGCTTTCTTTTTCTTACCTCTTGACAAACCAGTGCAGGTGTATTATATTGAAACAGTGATAATTCAAATTTAAAGTATATGAAGAACACAAAAAGATACGGTAAGAAAGCGGATGCGGCTCTCGGGATGTGGGTAAAGCTCACGCGTGCCTATAACACGTTCAATCATCTGGCCCAGAAAGATATCGGGAGGTATGGCCTGACAGAGCCTCAGTTTGCGGCCCTGGAGATCCTTGGCCACTGTGGACCCGTCCGGCTGTGCGAACTGTCCCGCAAGATGCTGGTGAGCGGTGGAAACATTACCGTCGTTGTGGATAACCTCGAAAAAGAGGGGCTGGTTCAGCGCATTGACGATCCGGATGACCGGCGCGCCTATAACGTCACGCTCACACCGAAAGGGAAGAAGCTGTTCGATGACATTTTTGTGAAGCATGCAGAGTTTGTCGTCGGTGCCGCCTCAGTCCTGAACGAAAAAGAACAGGAGCAGCTTTCCCGTTTGTTGCGCAAACTGGGACTGGGTTTGAAAAATACCTCGTGATGTTCTTGCGTCAATATGCTTCAAATTTCAATAAACATAATTTCAATAACATCTCGAATGAACTTTTGGAAGGAAACAACGGTTATGCTTGCGGAGACCCTTACTCCGCCGTCATAGTCAGTCACCGGACAACCAATCATTAACTGGAGGTATCGAATGAAACAGATTCTTTCCCTTGCACTCATGGCCCTGCTCGTCAGCGGTGCAGGTGCACAAACCACATGGAAGCTGGACAAATCACATAGCAACGTGAAGTTCACGGTCACCCACCTCGTCATCGCCGAGGTGGAAGGCCGCTTCACCGATTTCGATGCGACGATAACGCACACCAAGGAAGATTTGACGGATGCAAAGATTGAGGCGACAATCAAGACAGCGAGCATCAACACGGACAACGAACGACGCGACGGGCATCTCAAGAGCAATGACTTCCTCAATGCCGAGAAGTTTCCAGAGCTGAAGTTCACCAGCGCAAAGATGGAGAAAACCGGCAAGGACACCTACAAGATCCACGGTGATCTTACGATTCGCGATGTTACGAAGCCTGTGGTTCTGGATACCCGGTTCATGGGAACCATCAAGGATGCCCGCGGCACGACGAAGGCGGGTTTTCGGGCAACGACAACGATCGACCGGTTTGAGTTCGGCACAACATGGAACGCAGCAATCGAAAGCGGTGCGCTCGTCGTGGGGAAGGAAATTGAGATTACACTCTTGATGGAATTCAACCAGACAAGCAGCAGCATTGAACCAGGGACAAAATGATCGCATCCGGATCTTCGGAGAGCCCGCATCGAGGGCAACCTCTTGTGCAAAAGGGTGAGGCGTTGAATGCCGCGTCTGCTGCAATGGTGCTCTTGCACGGGCGCGGTGCATCGGCGGAGAGTATCCTTGATATTGCCGATGAGCTTGGCGTCACCGGATTTGCATACCTGGCTCCGCAAGCTGCAGGCAACATCTGGTATCCATATCGTTTCCTTGCGCCAGTCGGGCTGAATGAACCGTGGCTTTCATCCGGACTTGATGCGATTGCCGATGTGTTGGCCGGTATCACACACGCTGGAATCCCGGTCGAACGCATTATGCTGCTCGGTTTTTCCCAGGGTGCGTGCCTTGCTCTCGAGTATGCGGCGCAGCGTCCTCAACGGTTCGGTGGTGTTGTTGGCTTGAGTGGCGGGCTCATTGGCGAGACACTAGGACCCTATGCCGGCTCACTGAACGGAACACCTGTTTTCCTCGGCTGCAGTGATCGTGATCCGCATATTCCCAAAGAACGAGTGGATCTTTCGGCAACCATGTTGCAGGAACTCGGGGCTAATGTCAGCAAAGTAATTTATCCCATGATGGATCACACGATCAATGAAGAGGAAATGGATATCGTGCGCGGTATGATGATCGAAGTATTGCAACACAACAGTCCAGTTCACGTGAAGGGGAAATAATCATGTCCCCGTCAATACAGGTTCTGGCGGTGTCCGGAAGTCTTCGCAAAAGCTCCACCAACTCCGGACTCCTGCGCGTTGCTCTGGAAGTCGTACCGGAGGGAATGAAGATCGAAGTATTTGATCTGAGCTCGATTCCTTTTTACAATGCAGATGTCGAAGCTGCTTCTGTTCCGGATCCGGTCGTTGATTTCAAGCAACGCATTGGAGCGGCAGACGCTTTGTTGATTGCCACACCGGAGTATAACTACTCGGTAAGTGGTGTTCTAAAGAATGCCATTGATTGGGCTTCACGTCCCCCGAAGTCTACTCCGCTCGCCGGCAAACCTGTTGCAATTATGGGCGCTGGTGGGGCGATGGGCACAGTGAGGGCCCAGTTACACTTGAGGCAGATTTTTGGTTTCAGCGGCGCTCTTGTAATGCCGAAACCCGAACTGCACGTTGCACGGGCCTGGGAGAAGTTCGATTCCAATGGAAACCTCACCGATGAAAAGCTGAAAACGGAAGTGAGGACGTTGTTGGAAGCTCTCGGCGTTTGGGTGAACCGTGTTGTACCGAAGAACAGAGAGGACTAATCCATGGAACGAACAGCCCTTGATGTTGAAATCACTTCCAGCAAGAACGGTCCGTACCTTGTTGAAGGCCGCATCGTTGTGATCGGGGAAGACGGAAGCAGGCAAGTGAAGCAGGGAACAGTAGCGCTTTGCCGGTGTGGAGGCTCTTCCATGAAGCCATACTGCGACGGCACACACAAGTTGATAGGGTTTAAGAGTTAACGTTATCAAAGATCCGAACTCAACCCTGCAACAAAAATATTCCCTGATGCGGCAACGTCACCGACGAATAATGATGCGCGTAAGGGCGAGGTTACCTCGCCCTTACCACGTCTCTATACTCGCGGAGGAGCTTTGTTTTGAATGGCGTCATCCACATCAACTCGTCACTGTCCCAAAGGAACAGTCCCATGGGCTTGCGCGCGTAGGGCGTATCTGACTGCAGGCGTGGGATGAGTTCAAAATATCTGAATACATGACACCACTCATCGGCATTCATCACATAACGGCGCTGGCAAGCGACCCGCAGAAGAATATTGATTTCTACGTCGGCTTTCTCGGGCTGCGGCTTGTGAAGAAGACCGTCAACTTTGATGCGCCGGATGTCTATCATTTCTATTACGGCGATGAAACCGGACGTCCCGGCACGGTGCTGACATTCTTTCCATTTCCTCATGCAACGAAAGGAAAAAGAGGAGCGGGGGAAACGACGGCAGTTTCATTTTCCATTCTCCCGGAGTCGATGGAATATTGGGTAGACCGGCTCGCGCAACATGCGATTCACTTCGACGGCCCGAAGCGACGATTCAATGAGGATGTACTCGCATTTGAAGATCCCGACGGGATGATGATCGAGCTTGTCTCCAACCCGGCAGCCGCGTCGTTCCCTATATGGAACGGAAGTGCAGTTGATCCGCACCACGCACCGCGAGCGTTCTATGGTGCGACATTTGCCGAAGCACAGCACGAAAGAACAGCAAAGCTCCTCACCGAAACCATGGGTTTCCGTTTTGAGAAACAGGAAGGTGATCGCTACCGTTACCTTATCGGCAGCGACGGGGCGGAAGCAAAGATTGATATTCTCTCCCGGCCCAACGCTCATCCAGGCAGTCAATCGGCCGGTTCCGTGCATCATATTGCGTGGCGTGTTGCCACCGATGAAGGTCAGCTCGAATGGCAAAAGATTCTCTCCGGTGCCGGTATGTACGTGACGACTGTGCAGGACAGGCAGTACTTCCATTCCATTTATTTCCGTGAGCCGGGTGGTGTGTTATTTGAGATTGCCACGGATGGGCCGGGTATGCTCATTGATGAAGAGCTGAGTGACCTCGGTACGCAGTTGAAGCTTCCTCCCTGGTTCGAGCCACGCCGCGAGCGGATTGAACAACAGCTCATTCCCGTTAAGCTGCCGTAAAGAGAGTCTCACGCCAAGACGCAAAGGACGCAAAGAGTTAGTTTGAGGATTGTAGGATGGGACGCTGTCCCGTCAACAATGTGGTCGGTTCAGCGAACCGACCTACAG
>CAZIHJ010000111.1:0-9472 GCA_964538485.1 uncultured Chitinophagales bacterium
TGATTCCACCGCGTAACTCGGCTGCGGAACTCCATCCCACGATCATCATGTTACATGGTCGCGGCGCGGACGAGGAAGACCTTCCCGGCCTTGCCGATTACCTCGATGACCGGATGCTGGTGATTAGTCCGCGGGCGCCCTATACTTTTTCCTTTGGCGGCGGGTACATGTGGTACGAGTTTGATGGCGTTGGCTCACCCGACCCGACGATGTTCCGGACAAGTCATGATAAGTTGCAGGCCTTCGTCGCCGATTGTATTGCGCAGTATCCCGTTGACCCGAAACGTCTTTATCTGCTTGGATTCAGCATGGGAACAGTGATGTCGCACGCTCTGGCATTAACACAGCCCGAACTTTTCCGCGGCGTTGTTGCCAACAGCGGCTACGTTGCTGAAGGGACAATGCTCACTTACCACTGGGATAAACTCGGCAACCTGGATGTCTTCATTGCCCATGGCACTCAGGACCCGGTCATCCCGATCCAGTTCGGACGCCGGACCCGTGAGTTGTATGCCGGTTCATCCGCGCGAGTCACCTACAATGAATACGCCATCGGACACCAGATAAGCCAGGAGGAACTGGACGCTATCGCCATCTGGCTCTCACAATCTCTCGATCATACCTCATAACGGACCTATGCCCGAAAACGAAACATTACTGTTTGTCCTTTTCAATTTCTTCATCATCGCCATGCTGGCGCTGGACCTTGGCATCTTCCACAAAAAGGCCCACGGCGTGGGAATGAGGGAAGCAACGATCTGGAGCATTGTCTGGGTGGCGATGTCGTTGGCGTTCTGTGCAGGGTTGTTCATTTTCGTCGGCCCCACTACCGGGTTCGAATTCCTGACCGGTTACCTGATCGAAAAGGCGCTCTCCGTCGATAACATTTTTGTGTTTATCCTGATCTTCAGCTATTTCGGCGTGCCGGAGAAGTACCAGCACAAGATCCTGTTCTGGGGCGTGTTGGGCGCGCTGATTATGCGCTCGATCTTCATTCTTACCGGCGCTGCTCTGATCGCGCGATTCGAATGGATTCTCTATGTTTTTGGGGCCATCCTGATTATTAGCGGCTGGAAAATGATGATGCAGGGGGAAACCGAAGTCCATCCCGAAAAGAACAT
This sequence comes from uncultured Chitinophagales bacterium, assembly GCA_964538485.1. Lineage (GTDB taxonomy): Bacteria > Bacteroidota > Ignavibacteria > UBA10030 > UBA6906 > JBJXHC01. The sequence goes on from CAZIHJ010000111.1 coordinate 1,122, forward strand.
CTTCATCCGGCTTGCAAGAAAGTTCTTCCCTGTGTTCTCAGGATGGGAAACATCCAAATTCTTTATACGTCGTGATGGAAAACTTTATATCACATCCATGTTTCTGGTCCTCATCACGATCGAAACCACGGACGTTGTCTTTGCAGTTGATTCGATACCGGCAATCTTTGCCGTCACCAGGGATCCATTCATTGTCTATTCATCAAACGTCTTTGCCATCCTCGGCTTGCGGGCGTTGTATTTTGTGCTCGCTGGAGTGATGAACTCGTTCCACTATCTCAAAACGGGTTTATCCCTGATCCTCGTGTTTGTGGGTATCAAGATGATCATCGCCGACTTTTATCATCTTCCCATTGTTCTTTCACTCCTGATAATTTGTGCCATCCTCACTGTCTCGGTTGTCGCGTCGATCGTCAGGAATAAACGCATCAAAAAATGAAAGGCCTCTTCAGATTGATTGCCGCATTGGCCAGTCGCCGCTACCGCGCTGTGCCATGGCGGTCGCTGATAATGCTTGTTGTCCTTGTACTCTATGGCCTCAGTCCGGTTGATCTCATCCCGGATTATATTCCTTTTGTCGGAGTGATTGACGATTTCACTCTTCTCGGTTTCTTCATCCGTTCAGTAATGAAGGATGTGAAGAAGTTCAATGAGTGGGATGTACAACCGGCGGGCAACACCGGACAATAAGGGTTCGCCTCGGCGATCCTCGGGGACAGTCGACTACGCTCAGAACGACGCTTGTACCTTGCGTGGATTCAAGGCAAGAGTTTGCGGATCAAAGTCATGGTGAGCGAAGTCGAACCATGAACTGCGCACCAGAGGTCTCGCTCCGCTCGACCTGACACTGACGATTTCCAATTCAGACTCACCACACGACTCAAACCTTCTTGATTCTCAAACCCATTTTGGTTACACTATGCAAACCACCGAGTACCAACCGTCGCAGTAAGTGGTATCATGGCATCTGAGAGTTTGTCCGCGCACCCTGATCTTGCACAGGCACAGGTGTCAACAGTACAGAAAACGGCCGAAGCCGTCTCGCCTTTCCCGTCAACTCCCGAAACCGCAAAACTATACAGTCGTATAAAACTCCGTCTTGGCATTGCTTCGTCGGTCTGCTCCTTCATCGCTCTTGTCTTGTTCGTGGCATTCGGGTGGTCGCGTGATGTCGCTACGATTGCTCTTTCGATAAGTCCGAACGACTACATTGCTGTCATTGTCTTCGTCATGCTGACCGGACTTCTCGGTATGTGTGTATCTTTTCCGTTTGGATTCTATTCCGGCTACGTGATCGAACACCGCTACGGGCTTTCCAACCAGACGCTTGGCCGTTGGGCATGGGAGCGCTTAAAGGGCTCGCTCATCGCTGCTCCGCTGATGATTGCGGTTCTGCTCATCCTGTATTATTGCCTGAACACATACGGTAACATGTGGTGGTTGCCGGTGAGTATTGCACTCACCTTCTTTTCCGTCATACTCGCCCGCTTCGCGCCCATCGTGATCATGCCGCTGTTCTACACGTTCACGCCAATTCCCGATGGCTCATTGAAGAATCGTATTCTTGCGCTCTGTGAGAAGGCAGGTGTCCGCATCGAAGGGATTTTCTCTTTTAACATGAGCAAAAATACTCGCAAGGCGAACGCAGCATTCACGGGTATCGGCAGAGCGAAACGAATCATCCTTGGCGACACACTCTTGAAGGAATTCACAGAAGAGGAAATTGAAGCCGTCTTCGCCCATGAACTCGGACATTATACGCATAGACATATTCTTATCGGTATGATCGTCTCTTTCATCTCGACGTTTGTCGGGCTGTACCTTGCTTCCCAACTATATGCCGCATCGTTGCAATGGTTGGGCTATTCAGCAATAACCGAAATCGCGGCGCTGCCGCTGCTCGCGTTGTGGCTGTCCGTGTTCGGACTGGTCACGAGTCCACTGGGCAACATGCTTTCACGGCACCATGAGCGACAGGCAGACAGGTACGCAGCGAGATCCGCGGGCTCGGCTCAAGCGTTTGTTTCGGCGCTGCGGAAACTTGCAACAACGAACCTGGCGGACCCTGAGCCGCACCCGCTCATCGAATTCCTGTTCTACAGCCATCCCTCTATTGCAAAGCGGATCAGGATGGTTGAAGCGTTGGGGACATGAGGACGGTTCTCGGGCTTCTGCGGTTTGTGGGATGCTGGATGACGGCGATCGTCTTCGCCAGTCTTGAGCTGATTGTTATCGCGTTGCGGCTCGGCGACAGGGTCTTTCATGCGTTTGCCCGCGGCTGGGCGCACACAACGCTCTCGCTCTCTGGCGTGAAAGTGCATGTAAGGGGTTTGGAGAATGTTGACTTCACAAGAAACTATGTCTACGTCTCCAACCATGCAAGCATGTTCGATATACCGGCAATCGTGTCCGCAGTCCCGGATCAGATACGGATCATTTACAAGAAAGAGCTGCATTGGATCCCGATCTTCGGATGGGGATTGAAGTTCGGCAGCTACATTGCCATTGACCGTAGCAGGGGGACGGATGCGATGAAGAGTTTGGAAGAAGCTATTGAAAAAATCAGAAATGGCGCCTCTGTTCTTCTTTATGCCGAAGGAACACGAACCCAGGATGGCAAGTTGCAACCGTTCAAACGCGGTGCGTTCAATCTTGCGGTGAAGGCCGGTGTTCCCATTGTGCCCCTGACGGTGAACGGTTCGTTCGGTATTCTGAGAAAGAGCTCGTTCGTCATTCGCTCCGGAACAGTGGAGCTTGTATTGGGATCGCCCATCACAATCCAGGGAAGCGGCAAGGAAGAGGAAATGCGCGTGATGGCGCTTGTACATGAAGCGATCCGGAAGAATTACGTGAACCAGGAGTAAACGGAAGAACAACGATGTCCGTCACCATAAAAGATGTTGAACACATCGCGGCACTGGCGAAGCTCTCGTTCAATGACGCAGAAAAGCAGAAACTGACAACAGAACTGAATGCCATTCTCGAATACATGGACCAGCTCAATCAACTCGATACGAGCATCGTCGAACCATTGTCACAGGTCATTGAGCTGAACAACGCATTTCGCCAGGACGAGCTGCGACCGACTGTGAGTCGCGACGAAGCTTTGAAGAATGCTCCTGCTCGATCAGACAAGTTTTTCAAGGTCCCGAAAGTGATCGGTGACCGATGAGCCACACGCGTGTTGTCGCAGTTATTCCAGCGCGGTATGGCTCGCAACGTCTCCCGGCAAAACCGCTTGCAGAGATCGCAGGCAAGCCGATGATCCAGCATGTGTATGAACGTGCGTGCGCAGCGGAGCTTGTTGACGCCGCACTCGTTGCCACGGACGACAAACGTATTGCCGAAGCCGTTCGCGCATTCGGCGGACGGGCAGTGATTACACCCGAATCGATACAGAGCGGAAGTGACCGTGTTGCCCTTGTCGCCCAGTCACTGCCGGACGCCGATATCATTGTGAACGTTCAGGGAGACGAGCCACTTCTTCCGCCCAAAATGATTGACGAGGCGATACGTGTCGTGCTGGATGATATGCGCGCAAAAGTCGGAACGCTGGTCAGGAAGATCGAACATATTGCCGACTTGACCAACCCGAATGTCGTGAAAGCCGTTCTGGATCGTGAGAATTTCTGTCTGTTCTTCTCGCGCTCCCCCCTTCCGTTCGGACGGGATGTTGATCAGAGCGCGTGGCTGCACCATCACACATATTTCAAACACGTCGGACTGTACGCGTTCCGGCGTGAGTTCCTGCTGAAGTTCACAACGATGACGCCAACGCCATTGGAACTGACGGAGAAGTTGGAACAACTGAGAATCCTTGAAAACGGGTACAAGATCAAAGCGGCAATCACGGAACATGATTCGATCCCCGTGGACACCGAGGCAGACCTAGCGCGCGTACGTTCACTTTTGCAAACAACTGCACCATGAAAGACCCTGAGAAGACATTCTTCGGACACATACGCACAGCGTTTCTTCGTGGCGCGGCAGTGCTTATTCCACTTGTCCTCACCTACTGGTTCTTTCGCGCACTGCTGAATGCCATCGACGGCATCCTTTCGCCGGTGTTCGAGCAGTGGCTTGGCCGACCTGTACCCGGACTCGGTTTCGCAGCAATGATTGTGCTCATTCTGCTTGTCGGACTTCTTTCCCGTAACCTGATCGGGCGTATCCTGTTCAAGTGGTTTGATGTGCTTCTGGCGAACATTCCATTCGTTCGATCCATTCACGGCGCCATCAAGGACCTTGTCGGCGCATTCACGCTCGGTGGCAAGGGAAAAACATTCCGCGAAGTGGTGATGGTGGAGTATCCGCGGCCCGGGTTGTTCACATTGGCGTTCGTTACCAACGAGATGACGTTCGTCGCGGCGGATAACAAGCGCACGGGTCTCATCAATGTCTATATTCCAAATCCACCCAATCCAACTTCGGGAGTATTGATTCTTGTCCCGGAGAGCGAAGTAATTCATCTGAATCTTACTATTGAGCAGGGCCTGAAGCTTGTTCTCTCCGGCGGGATAGTCGTTCCGGAAGAGTTAACCGAGCGCAAGGTGTAATCTAAGGAGTGTGTCGTGGCACGACGCCGTCATCAAGTAAAATACATTTTTGTCACCGGAGGAGTGGTTTCATCACTGGGCAAGGGCATTTCCTCTGCCTCGATCGGGTTGTTGCTAAAACTGCGCGGGCTCCGGGTAACGATTCAGAAGTTCGATCCGTATCTCAATGTTGACCCGGGAACAATGAATCCATTTCAGCACGGCGAAGTCTATGTTACCGACGACGGCGCGGAAACGGATCTCGATCTCGGTCACTACGAGAGGTTCCTCGACATCACCACATCACGCAAGAACAATTCCACCACCGGACAGATTTATCATGAGGTGATTTCCAAGGAACGGCGCGGCGATTATCTCGGGGCAACCGTGCAGGTCATTCCTCATATTACCGATGAGATTAAACGTCGATTCGAGGGACTTGGCCAATCGGGAAAATACGATGTGGTCATCACTGAAGTCGGTGGAACGGTCGGCGATATCGAGAGCCTGCCATTCCTCGAAGCGATGCGACAATTCATGTATAAAGTCGGCCATCAGAACGCCATGGCCATCCACGTGACGCTTGTTCCGTTCATCGGATCGGCGGGCGAAACCAAAACCAAGCCGACCCAGCACAGCGTGAAGGCACTGCTGGAACTCGGCATTCAGCCGGACATGCTCATTTGCCGCTCTGATCGACCATTGACGCCGGAAGTGCGTGAGAAGATCGCTCTCTTCACCAACGTGCAACCGGATTCTGTTGTGGATGGACGCGACGTTGCGACGATCTATGAAGTGCCGCTTGTCTTCGCCGAACAGGACGTGGATGAAATCGTTCTGGAGAAACTCGACCTCACGTGTCCAAAGGCCAACCTGCGCGAGTGGAGGAAATTTGTGGAGCGGGTGAAAAACCCGGCCGGCAGAATCACCATTGGTATCTGTGGCAAATATACCGACCACCAGGATGCGTACAAGAGCATTGCGGAATCGTTCGTGCATGCAGGCGCGGCAAACAATGTTGGCGTGGACCTGCAGTGGATCCGCGCAGAGGATGTGGAGCGCGACGGCGCGGAGCCGCATCTGCGCAACATCAGCGGATTGCTTGTGGCACCGGGTTTTGGCGAACGTGGCATCGAGGGGAAGGTCAAGGCAATCAAATACGTTCGGGAGAACAAGATCCCCTTCTTCGGGATTTGTCTCGGATTGCAATGCGCAGTGATTGAGTTTGCACGCAATGTCTGCAAACTGAAGGAAGCAAACAGCACGGAGTTCAAAGAGACAAGCCAGAACGTGATTGACATGATGCTGGAACAGAAGAAGGTAAAGGAATATGGCGGCACCATGCGGCTCGGTTCGTATGCCTGCAAACTGGAAAAGGGTTCAAAGGCACACAAGGCCTATAAACAGGAATTGATCCACGAGCGCCATCGCCACCGATACGAGGTAAATGACGCATTCAAAGAATGCCTCAATAAACCGGTTGTCGAATCTATGAAACAGACTGTGGGCGCGGCGGGCATGCGCTTCAGCGGCATTTGTCCTGATAACGGCCTGGCAGAAATTATCGAACTCCCCGACCATCCCTGGTTTGTGGGAGTGCAGTTCCACCCGGAATTAAAATCCCGCGCCACCAACCCGCATCCGTTGTTCCGTGACTTCGTGAAAGCCGCGATGGAATATCGCGAGGTGAAAGAGCAGAGGGATTAGGATTGACGGTTGTGGGATTGAACCATTGACAATTGCGCAACTGGCAATTATCTGGAGTGAACACTGTGCGAACGCGGATCAGATCGTTCTTCATCTGTGTAATGTTGAGTGGAATGTTATTCCTTCCTGACCTGGGTAAGTCTCAAGATCATTGGACGGAAATTCCCCTTCCAATCACGGACCCCAGCCTCTCAGTTATTTCCTTTGCAGATTCTTCACATGGATGCCTTTGCGGACAGAACAATGCTTTCCTGTACACTTCTGACAACGGAATGAGTTGGAATACAGATCTAATTCCGTCGGCAGTGCCAATATCAAACTGTAAACTCGTTTCAGACAGTGTGGCCTGGGCCTTTGGATTTGGGTTGAGCACACAGAGTGTCATCCTTAGAAGTACCGATCGGGGAAACACCTGGGTGCAAATCGACCTTCCCGAAACTCTAGTCGTGTTGGGGGTCGCATTCAGTTCAGAGAGCAACGCATGGCTCGCGACAACAACACATATGTGGGCAACAACTAACGGCGGGAATTCATGGAAGCAACGCGGGCAGTTGCTTGGCAGCTACAGCTCTTTTCCGTACAATCATTCGATTGAATTCTTCGACGACTCAATCGGATTCGTCGGTGGCAGCGGAGGCCCTGTTGTTACTGACTTCTTGCCACAAAAGACAACGGATGGCGGCTGGACATGGAACGTTGAATGGACGGGCTCCTTTCATGGTGGTGGTGGCGTTTGGAACTCCGGGCCTGTCCGGTTGTTAGACGGTGGGGTTTGCACCTTTTCATACGGATGGCGGGATGAGATTGGGGTAAGTGACTACGGACTTGTTCTGAGTTGGAATCGACTGCAAGATACACTCCTGGTGCGGATCCCGCAGTTTTCCATTGATCAGGCAAAGGGATTCACCTTGGATCATCAGAATATCTGGCTGCTCTGGAGCGGGTACGTGAGGCGAACAACAAACGGTGGGACTAACTGGGCAATCGACACCCTTCCGGTTCCTGTTTCAGAAATTCTTTATGACCTCGATGGTCACAAGTATGCATTGGGCAACGGAAGACTCTTTCGATTAGATATGCAAGACAACATTGAGCAAGAAGATGCCTTCCCGCATCACTATGCATTGTGGCAAAACCATCCCAATCCCTTCAATCCATCAACGCGGATAAACTACCAACTCCCGGAAAGAGAATTGGTCACTCTGAAGATATATGACATCCTCGGAAGAGAGATCGCTGTGCTCGTCAACGATGTCGAAGACCCCGGATTCAAGTCCATTGAATGGGATGCAACCAATTTGGCAAGCGGCGTGTACTTCTACCAATTGAAAGCTGGTCAGTACGTCAAGACGAAGAAGCTTATGCTCATAAGGTGATGTCATATGGAGATTGCCTCTCGCAATCGCCGGCTGTGTGTGGAGGCAAAATCAAGCCGAGCTTTTGCGATTTCATCGACGTCCTCTATACTCCAGAGAAAGTAACCATCCGAAAGATGAAATCGCATGTAGCCCGAGCCAGCTTCATCCAGGTTCGTGTGTTGCGATTGCGAATGTTCTCTTTGGTACTTTCTCTTCAAAGAGAAAGTACTTACAACATATAACTCATGCCCCGCTCCGATAACCTATACGAACTCCCTGAGAACATCCCCGTCCCTATTGACGACGGCGCGTGCGATCATCTTATGGGAATGAAAGTTCCGCCACTGGCTCTCACTTCAACTCATGGCCAGCGTGTCGATCTGTCGGCGCTCAAAGGACGCACTGTCGTGTATTGCTACCCGCGCACCGGTCGGCCTGATGAAGATTCGCCCGCAGGCATGGATGCAATTCCCGGTGCGCGTGGGTGTACTCCGCAATCCTGCGCGTTCCGCGACCACTACAAGGAACTACAAGCCCACGGCGCACAGGTCTTCGGACTGAGCACCCAGGATACAGAGTATCAACGCGAAGTAGCGGAGCGGCTGCATCTCCCCTTCGCACTCTTAAGCGACGAGCATCTCCTTTTCACCAATGCACTTCGGTTGCCAACATTCACCGTCGCTTCATTGACATTAATCCAACGTTTGACCCTTATTCTGAATGATGGTATCATTGAGAAAGTGTTCTATCC
>CAZIHJ010000112.1:0-9456 GCA_964538485.1 uncultured Chitinophagales bacterium
AAATGTTCGGTCTTGTTCTTGGGACCTTCGAAAGTGCGATTATCGTAAGTCTGCTGCTCCTGATGTTCAAGCTGTATGACTTTCCGGACAAAGATACGCGTACTGATTCACTGACCTACAAACCTCTTGTGACGTTGACACCAAATCTGTTTGATGCATTGCGCCGATACCTTCCCGGAGCGGAAGCTTTTCGGAAGGAACTGTCTTCCACCTTTCGAAAACAGAACATTTTCGACGAGCAAACGGGACCAAAGAAGCGGTTATGACCGGCTTTGAGGGTGCAATTGAGAAGCTGGAGTTTCAGAAGATACGGGACCGCATAGCGCGGTATGCCCTCTCCGACGGGGGCCGTGCAATCATTGTGTCGTTGCCTGTGATCGATTCCCGCGCTGAGATTCGTTTGGAGTTGGCACGTGTTTCGGAGATGAAGCATCTTCTCGTGGAAGAGGGGGGCCTTCCGTTTGATTCCTTTCACAGTGCCGGCGAAGCCATTCAGAAGTCCGGGGTAGAGGGATTGTTCCTGCAACCGCGGGAATTTCTCCACGTTGCTTCTGTGCTCCGTGGATCGAGACTCCTCCGTTCTTCTCTTGCAAAGAAAAAGGAAATCCTGATTCTGTTGTGGCAGCTCGCGGATGGTCTCTACACTGACAAAGTGCTGGAGTATAACATTGAGCAGGCAATTGACGAGGCCGGCGCGGTTCGGGCAAACGCCTCCCGCGAACTCCAATCCATACGACGTGCGATTAGTGACCGGTATGAGAACCTCAGAAAGCAACTCGATGGGATCCTGCGTCATGTTTCGGGCCTCGGCTTCAGCCAGGAAGAGATCATCACAACACGGGAAGGCCGTATGGTTATTCCGGTGAAGTCCGAACACAAGAACCAGGTGCCGGGCTTCATCCATAGTGCCTCATCAAGCGGTGCGACTGTATTTATTGAGCCAGCCGAAACGCTGGACCTGAATAATGAAATCCGTAGTCTGCAATTTCAAGAACAACGGGAGATTGAGCGCATTCTCCGCACGCTCACAGGACAAGTAGCCGCCGTGCGGCAACAACTACTGCATAATGCGGATGTCCTGACCACCATTGATGTTCTTCAGGCGAAGGCAAGATATTCCGTTGAATCTCTCGGCATTGCACCGGAAGTGTATGATGAGGGACCGTTTGTGCTGGTGCAAGGACGACACCCGATGCTGATAATGAATCACGGCTTCAACGACACCGTGCCGCTCAGCCTGACGATGGGTGAGGAGTTCCATACGCTTGTCATCAGCGGCCCAAACGCCGGCGGCAAAAGTGTTGCCATGAAGTGTGTCGGGTTACTTGCTTTGATGGTGCAGGCAGGGCTTCATATTCCGGCATCGGAGGAGACCCGGGTGAGGGTGTTCAAGTCAATTCTCGTGGACATTGGCGATGATCAGTCCATTGATAATGACCTGAGTACGTTCAGTTCCCATCTCCAACATCTTAAGACAATCGCTGAACATGCTGACCATAACGCGTTGGTTTTGATTGACGAAATCGGGTCAGGTACGGATCCCTCAGAAGGAGGTGCCCTTGCTGCGGCTGTGCTCGAACATCTTACTCACAAGGGTTCATACACCATAGCCACCACACATCAGGGATCACTCAAGGCATTCGCCCACAACACACCGCGCATTGAGAATGGGGCTATGGAATTTGATCAATCAACTCTTACGCCGACCTATCGTTTTCGAAGTGGTATTCCTGGCAGCAGCTACGCTCTGGAAATGGCCTCCCGTTTGGGTTTCGATCAAGCGTTGATGGACAGATCCCGTGAATTGCTTGGTGTTCAACAAACACGCCTCGATGATCTCATCGGGGAACTCGAGGAAACCGTACAGCAGCACAAGAAGGATATGCACGCTTTGGCGGTCGAAAAAAGCAAGGTCGATGTATTGATGCAGGAATATCAAGCAAAGATCAAGACGCAATCTGCAGAGCTCAAGGGAATTAAGCAAAAGGCCATCGAAGAAGCCAAACACATTGTTGATTCTGCAAACTCATTGATCGAACGAAGCGTTCGGGAAATCAGAGAAACCTCTGCCGATAAGGAAGTTGTCAAGTCACTGCGTCGGGACGTCGAACAACTGAAACATACGGTCGAAACAGGCGAAGAGGATGCAGCAGATTCGAAGACAACGGCAATTGTTGTCGGCAGTACCGTTCGTCTTAGAGGTGGACAGGAAGATGGAGAGGTGTTCTCCATTTCACCTGACAAAAGCAGTTCGGTCATTATTTTTGGCAACGTAAAAATGAAAGTGGCATTCAAGGATATTATCCCTTCACCTGGCCGAATTCACAAAAGCACGCATGGTCAGGTCAACCCGGAACACACATCACGTCAGACTGTGCAAGACCTGGACCTCAGAGGTATGACGGGAGAAGAGGCCCTCCCGTTAATCGACAAACTTCTGGATACCGCTATCCTGGCGGGGTTGCACAGAGTGGACATTATTCATGGGAAAGGGACGGGGGCGTTGCGCAAAAAAGTGACTGAATTCCTTTCCACACACTCGCGTGTGCGATCGTTTCGTTTTGGCGAGTGGAATGAAGGAGGAACAGGGGTGACAGTAGTGGAGATTTCGGACTAGACAATGACACGACGACCAATCAAGAAGGTACTGATCGCCAACAGGGGCGAGATTGCACTCCGAATCATCCGCACATGCAAGGAGATGGGGATTACCAGTGTGGCAGTGTTTTCAGATGTTGATCGTACCATGCCGCACGTTCTCCAGGCCGATGAAGCGTATCCTATCGGCCCCGCACCTTCAAATCAGAGTTATCTTGTTATCGATCGGATTCTGGATGCGGCAAGAACTTCGCATGCCGACGCGATTCATCCCGGATATGGATTTCTCTCGGAGAATGCCACTTTTGCGCAACGGGTGGCGGATGCAGGGTTCATTTTCATCGGTCCTGCACCGGCATCCATTCGTGCCATGGGGGACAAAACCGAGGCAAGAAAGCTGGTGCAAAAGGCCAACGTTCCAACTGTGCCGGGCACACTAGGTGCTGTGACGAGCGAAGCCGAGGCCGCCAAGTTCTGTAAGTCAGTCGATTTCCCTGTGCTCATCAAAGCAGCAGCAGGAGGAGGAGGGAAGGGGATGCGAATTGTACATGACGCAGCCGCATTTGGGGCAGCATTCTCTTCGGCTCAGTCGGAGGCCCGGTCCGCTTTCGGAGATGAACGGGTCTACATTGAAAAATACCTTGAGAAGCCGCGTCATATTGAGTTTCAAATTCTCGGCGATCACCACGGGACCATAGTGCACCTCGGAGAACGCGAATGCTCCATCCAGCGGAGGCACCAGAAAGTCATTGAGGAAACCCCCTCTGTTATTCTCGATGATGACTTGCGGCGGCGAATGGGTGCAACGGCCGTGATGGCTGCGCGAGCATGCAACTATCACAATGCCGGGACCATTGAGTTTCTTGTGGACAAGGACGGGAATTTCTTTTTCCTTGAGATGAACACCCGCCTTCAAGTCGAACACCCGATCACTGAGCTGCGCACTGGAATCGACCTTGTGGCACAGCAACTACGCGTAGCAATGGGCGAACCGCTTGGCATGACGCAAGAGAGCATTCTGTTTCGCGGACATGCAATCGAGTGCCGTATCTGTGCGGAAGATCCATTCAACAATTTTCTGCCGTCTACGGGGAAGATAGCACACCTCAAACCTCCTCAGGGCATCGGTATTCGAGAAGATCGTGGCGTTGAAGCAGGCGGGGAGATCTCCATACACTATGATCCGATGATCTCAAAACTGATTTCATGGGGTCAAACTCGCCCGGAAGCAATTAACCGTATGAAGCGCGCACTCAAGGAGTATGAACTTCTCGGAGTAAAGACAAATATACCGGCGCTCCTCTTTGTCCTCAACCACGAGAAGTTTATTTCCGGGGACTTCGATACGCACTTTCTCCAGCAACACTACGATACCTCCAAGCTTGACCGGATGACTGAATCGCAAATGCATGCAGCCGCGGTTATTTGTGGTTTGATCGAATCCAATCGTATGAATGTATATTCCGTGGCCACTGGCTCCGCTCCGGTCGACACGATGAAGCACATGAACTGGAAAAATCAACGACAACGCCATCTGAGGGAATAGACTCGTGCAGACGTATGATGTGACTGCGGCAGACCGTGTATTTCGCATTGGTATCGTTGAAGATGGTACGGTTCAGCTCGACGGAAAGGCACTGGACGCTATCGTCACTCAAACCACTCCATATTGCTATTCGGTGATATTGGACGGAAGATCGATCAGTGTGCTTATCTGCAAGAGTGATGGAATGTATAGCGTGTGCATTGAAGGCGTACACACCGAGATCCGTGTCGAATCCGAGCGGGAACAGCTCCTGAAGAAATTCTCGGCCGCTTCACCCAACAGCCGACAGCGCCTTGAAATCCGCGCACCGATGCCCGCGTTGGTGGGAAAAGTGGAAGTATCAGTAGGCGAAGACGTGAGCGAAGGCCAAGGCCTCATTATCCTGGAAGCAATGAAAATGGAGAATGAGATCAAGGCTCACCATGCCGGTCGTGTCAAGACCATTTTTGTAGAACGCGGCAAGACTGTGGAAAAGGGTGACTTGCTGTTGATGCTGGAATAGAGAGGACAAATGATGACGCGCGTTGCAACGGCAGCAGAGCCGGTTGTTGATCTTCGGCTGGCCATGGATCACGGCCTCACCGAAGAAGAGTACGGTATGATACTCAACATCCTTCATCGTGTGCCCAGCTACACGGAGTTGGGCATATTCAGTGTTATGTGGAGTGAACATTGCAGTTACAAGAATTCGATTGCACTTCTTAAGACCCTGCCCCGGACTGGCGGACGGCTATTGGTGGGAGCCGGCGAGGAAAATGCCGGACTTGTAGATATCGGAGACGGGCTTGCCGTGGCTTTCAAGATTGAGAGCCACAATCATCCCTCCGCAGTGGAACCTTACCAGGGAGCGGCGACAGGAGTAGGAGGAATTTTGCGTGACATTTTTACGATGGGCGCACGTCCGATAGCCGCATTGAACTCTCTCCGCTTCGGCGACCTCTCAACAGAACGGACGAAATATCTGGTCAAGGGAATTGTGAAGGGGATCGGGGACTATGGCAATTGTTTTGGCGTCCCAACTGTGGGTGGTGAAGTGTACTTTGATCCCTGTTATCAGGATAACCCTCTGGTGAACGCAATGGCCGTTGGCATTGTCCATCATCGTCAGTGGGCCAGCGCTATTGCCAAGGGTCCCGGCAATCCGGTCATGATAGTCGGCTCCGCCACGGGGCGCGACGGTATTCACGGCGCAACGTTTGCGTCGGAGGAAATCTCGGAAGAGTCTGAAGCAAAAAGACCCTCTGTCCAGGTTGGTGACCCCTTTACGGAAAAACTGTTACTTGAAGCCTCCTTGGAGGCGATCCGCTCCGGCTTTGTTGTTGGCATTCAAGATATGGGAGCTGCCGGAATTACTTGTTCCACTTCCGAAATGAGTGCGCGTGGCAATTCCGGGATGTGTATTAACCTTGATCGTGTACCTGCACGAGAAATAGGTATGAGCGCGTATGAACTTTTGCTCTCTGAATCCCAGGAGCGAATGCTTGTTGTCGTGCAGAAAGGGCATGAGGGTGAAGTACAAGCAATATTTGATAAATGGGATCTCCACGCAGAGATTATCGGTGAAGTTACTGATACCGGCAGAATTGAGATATCGTACCATGGAGAGAATGTCGCTGATGTACCCGCTCATGCATTGGTGCTCGGCGGAGGCGCCCCCGTGTATATTCGTGAAGCAAAGGAACCGTCCTATATATCCGTGACGCGTGCATTCGATCCAACACCATTGCCGTTCCCGTCCGACATGAATGGCGTTCTCCTCCAACTCCTGAGTTCACCGAATATTGCAAGCAAGCGCTGGGTGTATGAACAGTATGACGGCATGGTACGAACGAATAATCGTATCCTTGCAGAAGGAGATGCGGCCGTCGTTCTCGTGAAGGAATCCGGAAAGGCGTTGTCCCTGACAACGGACTGCAACAGCAGGTATGTGTACCTGAATCCGCGTCGTGGAGCAATGATTGCTGTTGCAGAGTCTGCCAGGAACGTTGTGTGCACCGGTGCGCTACCGCTGGCAATTACGAACTGCCTGAACTTTGGCAATCCCTATAAACCCGAAATCTACTGGCAGTTCAAGGAGACAATCGCCGGAATTTCTGAGGCGTGCCGTGTTCTGAATACACCGGTGACCGGAGGAAACGTGAGCTTTTATAACGAAAGCCCAACATCAGCCGTATTTCCCACTCCAGTCATCGGAATGCTAGGACTCATTGAAGACCTCCAACACGTTACGACATCAGCGTTCAAAGATGAAGGTGATGCTATTCTGCTGCTCGGCGCCCGGGGCAAGGGAAGTATTGGGGGTTCTGAATATCTCAGCAGTAACTTCGGCATGGTTACAGGAGATGCTCCCGAACTGGATATTGAATTCGAGCGGCGACTTCAGCAGACGTGTCTGCAGCTTATCAGTGGTGGTCTCATCAAGTCCGCTCACGATTGCTCTGAAGGCGGAATAGCTGTAGCACTAGCAGAATGCTGTATTTTGGGTGATCAAATCGGTGCAACGATCACCAGTGCTACAACATTGAGCCGAGCAGATTTCGCTTTGTTCGGAGAGGATCAATCACGGATTATTCTCACATCAGATTCCAGGAATGTCAGAGCAATATGTGAGATTGCTAGAAAGAATGAAGTTCCCTGTGAAGCCATAGGCCTGGTTGGCGGTGGGGTACTATGCATTGGAGAGGATATCGAGATCTCGTGTGTTGAAATGAAGAAAGCGTATTACGAGTCATTGGAAAGCGTGATGACTTGACATAATATGTATTATAAGCGAAACGATTTAAGTATAGACTCGTAGCGCTTCTTTCTCTATTCCAATGTTTACTCTGTTGCACAATAGTCCCGCCATCTCTCCGTCAGCATGGGCGTAGAATGGAGATTCGGACTTGATCTCAATTCTCTTGCTGGTAAAACTCACCACAGAAGCAGACTCCAAGTGTTTACCCTTCATTACCTTTGGCATGATCATCAGTGTTTGAACTATACTGAGATCGTCAATCATACAAATATCCAATTTACCGTCATCGAGTTTCGCGTTGGGAGTCAAGTAAAATCCACCGCCAGCGCAAACACCATTGCCAACGGCTATGAGCAGTTTGCGTGAAGTGATGAATCCGGAATCTGTAGTTATCTCGAAGAGTGGCGCTTTGTATTGGCCCAATGTTCTGAGCACCGCCATCACGTACAATGGCAATCCTGTCAGGAACTGGATCTGTCTGGTCTGGTTGGCAACAGCAGCATCAAACCCGATACCTGCTCCGTTGACAAAATACCTGGATGATGGGCTGTTCGTTTTGGAGCTCGCTGTGCATACTATTGTGCCGAGATCTATTCTTCTCACAGAACCAAGAAAAAGACGATCAAGAGCCAGGCGAGGTTGTGCCGGTAAACCCAATGACTTTATCAGGTCATTGCCAGAGCCACCCGGCACGATAACCAGCGTCTTTCCGGAACGGGCAATGCCATTTACAACCTCGTTAACCGTTCCATCTCCCCCCACAACAACGAGTATTTCTCGGAGCGTGCTTCGGGAAAATTCCGTCGCATCCAACGGAGCAGAAGTAACATGAATTTCAGGTGTAATACCCCGGTGCTCCAACTCGTCAATGACCAACCGACCAATCTTCTCGCCATTGCCTTTACCGGCGGTGGGATTTATTATGAGCGCAAGGTTTTTCACCTGTTGCTTCGTGTCTCGGCCTCAGAAGACAGCTCGTTATCATCGTAACTTATGGTCCCGTCAAAAACCATGTGAGCGCTTCCTTCGAGGTATACTTCAGTCAGAGTCTGCGCATTGAACCCAACCGTCAGAGTCTCTCCGCTCTTTACCAGAACCTGAACCTGTGAAGGGACAAAGTTCTTCAGGGCACTGACGACTGCAGCAGCCACGGCGCCTGTACCGCAAGCAAGTGTTTCACCTTCAACTCCACGTTCATAGGTCCTTAATGCAATTGAGTTACGTCCTTTGATTTGAACAAAATTAACATTGGTTCCCTCAGGTCTAAATAATTCATGATTACGAATGACTCTCCCAATCCCGCCAACATCAACATTAGCAATACTGTTTTCGAAGAGAATAACGTGGGGAGAGCCGGTATTGATAAATGATGCTCCAAATCTGCCCAGAGGGCTATCGATCTGGAGAATTTCCTTGTACTCGTTGGGATTCTTCATCAAAAGCCGTACAGATTCACCACGAACTTCGGCCTTGTAAATGAAATCCAGAGCATCAAATGTCAACTTTGACGGAGAAATACCCTTGAGATAAGCGTACCGGGCGATACATCGTCCACCGTTCCCACACATTCCGCCATGTGAACCGTCTGCGTTGTAATACAACATTCCGAAGTCTGCTTTACTGCTCGCTCTCAGAATCAATAAACCATCCGCGCCAACCCCGAACGGCCGGGAGCACACCGTTGTCGCGAGCCTGGACAAACCCACCGGCAATTTCGACAGCCGATCGTCAATCAGAACAAAGTCATTGCCGGCGCCGGAGACTTTAGTAAAATCGATCCTATAGTTCATAGTTGGGTTTAGATAATAACTTCCAATGAAACATACAAGGTTTTCACCTTAAACAGAAACGCTCCCTTTAATGAAAAAGGAAGCGTTTGATGTGGAGATGGCGGGAGTCGAACCCGCGTCCGAAGAGAAGACCATTGAGACTACTACATACGTATTCTGTTTTTTACGCTTCGTTTCAACTTATCCAACAGACAGGACAATGCTAAAACAACCCCGAATAGTCCCGGTTTCCCGAGATTCACTACCTGTCATCGGAGAATTCAGATAGCTATCCTGCCAGAAGTCGGCGCCCCTTTGAGGTCCGGCAGAAAGAACCTCTCGAGACGGGTAGCTTAAGCTAGTTAAGCTGCCAGTGCGTAGTTGTAGTCTGCACTTAGTGTTTTTCCGCTTTATTAACGTGCAACACGGAGAGCACGGTATGCAATCTCAACCATCCCCTTCCCCGTCGAATCCATATCATCCCCTCATGTATAACGTATACAAGTCAAATCTCAATAGCAAATACGGAAGACTAGGGGGTTGGATAATTGCGCATCAGGGATTTCTTCAGATACAGGAAGGCCTCTTTTGGGGTGTCAATGAACTTAAAAAGCTTGAGATCCTCATTTGATAAGACTCCTCGGCTGACCATTTCGTCGAAGTTGAGGACATTTTTCCAGTACTCGCTGCCGTAGATGACCACGGACATCTTCTTCTTTATTTTATCGGTCTGAAGCAGGGTCAACACCTCCAGAAGCTCGTCCAGCGTCCCAAAGCCACCCGGGAAAATTACCAGTGCTTTCGCG
>CAZIHJ010000113.1:0-4451 GCA_964538485.1 uncultured Chitinophagales bacterium
TCCGAGAGAATCTCCGCACCGCCGCCGGGAATTGAACGCTGTCCTGCATCCCACAACCGTTGCAGCACTTGCGGCACAGTCTGGCCCGAAATTTCAGCCATCCCAATGATCTCTGAAGTCGACCAGAAATGCGGGGCAATCTCCGGAATCTCCTTCACTGTCCGCTCCACCATCTCAACGTAATAGTCGAATGGAACCGCAGGATTCACACCGCCTTGCAACAACACCGTTGTTACTCCTTTGGCCGCCGATTCCTTGAACTTCTGAATCATGTAGTCAACGGTGTACGTGTACTCTCCCTCTTCACCGGAGTGGCGATAGAATGCGCAGAAGATGCAATCGATGTTGCAGATGTTTGTGTAGTTCGGGTTGGTGTCAACAACGAACGTGACCCGGTTGTCCGGATTCTTCTTGAAGCGAATCTCGTTGGCGAGTGTCCCCATTTCGAGAAGGTCACCCTTCTGAAGAAGAAACATCCCCGCTTCACGGGAGAGTCGCTGCCCTGATTGGACGGCGTTATAGATATCTGAGAGCTGCATTCTTTTTATCTCTTCAACATTTTTAATGCGTGATGCTGCCATTCGTTTTGCAGGAACCCGGGAATACACCAGAGAATGCATAAGGGTTCTATCGCACGGGCCGCCTGCGCTTTGCCGTAGTCATCAACTTCCCAACCAAACTTCACGAGAATTGTGGAGACGTCCCGCTTCGCCTCGTCATCATTACCGCAGATAAACATCGTCGGCTTTGTCCCGCCAAAGTCCGGATTCGCCATCAGTGAGTTTCCCACGCAACTGAACGCCTTCACGAACCGGCCATCGGGATATGTTACTTGCAATTGCTCCATGAGCGAGCTCTTGAGGTCGGTATAGAAATGCAGCACACCATTCTCCGGCGGAGTGTTGGCAATAGGGTTTGTTGTGTCGATAATCGTTTTGCCACGCAGGTTGGCAACACCGGCAAGCTTCAGAACATCAACGGCAGCATGTCCTTTCACGGCAAGGACAATGATGTCGCCAAACGCCCCTGCATCGGCAAAACTTCCGACTGTTGATTTGATTTCCGTCGAGAATGCTTCAAGCTTGAGGCGATCCCGTGTTCCAAGCATCACTGAATAGCCATGCTTGATAAATCCTTTGGCGAGTGCTTTCGCAACGTCGCCTGATCCGAGTATTCCAATGTTCATTGTCTCTCTCCCGCACGTGTCATGTGAATGGACTCCACCAACTCTCTGAATGTATGCATCGCTTCGCGCTCCCGCTCTCCCAACCGATAGTTGAAACCCTCAAGGTACTCCTGCGTTTCCACGTTCGTCAATCCCAGACGCTCACCATGTTGTCCGGCGATAGTCGCAAAATCGCCCTCGACTTTCTCAAGGGAAACAGAGAGAATCTCCTTCAGTTCATCCTTTGTTGCCTGTGGCAATGATTTCTTCATCGCCCAAACGGCAAACACGAACGGGAGTTTCTGCCAATCGTACCATTCCCTTGCCAGATCGAAGACAAGCTCGAAACCGTCGAGGCCGGATTTGTTTCGTCTGAGCGCTTCATCGCCAATAAGGAGCACCGCATCATAACCGGAATAGTCGTTCACTCCCGAATGGAGTCGCACGAATTCCGCCTTCACTCCATATTTCTTCTCCAGAAGAACTCTCAGCAGCTTCACCGAGGTCGCAGTGTCGTCGGTGATGCCGATCTTCCTGCCATTCAACCCGGCCCAACCCTCCTTCGAGAATAACATGACACTCTTCACCTGGTCACGTGTAGCAATACACCAATTCATCAGTTCAAGTTTGTCTTCCTGATGGAAGTAATCCATGAGCGAGAATGGTCCGGCATCGATCTGTCCCTGCTCACTCAGCATTCCCATGCGGCGCGGAGCAACAGGCAATATCCTGAACTGCCGCTTCTCAAAGTGAGCGTAGAATGGAACGGAATTCAGATACGGGATCTTGCCAATGACGTTGTCGGTCTGGACGTTCAACGGATTGTAATACACGTCCCGTTCAACAGGAATCTTGCCGGCATCCCTGATGATGCGGATGAGTTGGTCCTTTGCCATCTTCATCGGGCTAATTGCGCCGGCATCATGAGCGATCTTCTCTCCACCGACAGTGCCGTCCATGTCATCAGCGCCAAAGTTGAGCGCCATGGCGGCAACTTCTTCCGTCAGCATCACCCAATACGCCTTGATGTGTGGGAAATTATCCAGCATGAGGCGTGAGATGGCAATGGTCTTCAGGTCGTCGATGGCGGAAGTGAACTGGTTCTTCGGTTTGATGCCCGTGTCGCCCGGCTGGAATGCCAGAGGAATGAACGTCAGGAATCCGCCGGTCTCGTCCTGCACCTCTCGCAACTTGATCATGTGGATGAGGCGCTCCTCCAGAGTTTCAATATGGCCATAGAGCAGCGTGCTGTTCGTGGGGATGCCGAGTTTGTGTGCCGTCTTGTGTACCTCGAACCATCCCTTCGCGCCAATCTTTTGCGGGAAGAGAAGCTTGCGCACCCGCTCGGAGAACACCTCAGCACCGCCGCCGGGCATGGTTCTGAGTCCCACTGCCTGAAGCTCGCGAAGAACTTGCTCCATCGGCATCTTAAATTTCTTGTGGAAGAAGTCGATCTCAACCGCGGTGAAGGCCTTGACGTCGGTATCCGGAAACTTCTCATGGATTGACCGGACTATGTCGAGGTAGCGCTCCCACGGCCAATCGGGCGGCATGCCGCCTGTAATGTGGACTTCGTGAATATCCGGCGTGATCTTGCCGAGGATTTCCTCCGTGGTCATCTCGTACGCATCGGGGCGGTTCTTCTTTGTAGCGAAGTCGCAGAACTTGCAGGCGAGGACACAGATGTTGGTGTGTTCGATTTTCTGGTTCAGCACAAAATAGACCGCATCGCCGCTCTTCTGCTGCTGAACGTGGTGCGCCATCTTGCCGAGCGATAGAAAATCGCGCGTCTTGTAGAGTGTCAGGCCGTCTTCAATGGTCAAACGCTGCCCGCGCTGAACTTTATCCCAGATGGGAGTGAGGGAGTGATCTCTGAAACGAATTTCGGTTGTCATGCAATCAGGATTGGTCAACAAAAGTCAGAAAAAACCATTCTAATATAGCCAATTTCGGGAAAACAAGAAATGTTACACACCCCCGCCAAAAGGTGAAGCACGGCGGGCAGGCCTTCGGTTCCCCTCTCAGAGGGGAATGTGTTATCCGTTGCAGGGGTGTGTCGTTGGCGCTGTTACACACTTCCTTTTGCTCTGTTACGCACTCCCGCCAAAAGGTGAAGCGCGGCGGGCAGGAAAGAGGGGAATGTGTAATGCACAGGTGGGGTATTTTGTGCCAGCGTGATGTTTTTCGGTCTCTACTTCCAATAACTCTCCCACCTCTCCTCCACTCTCTTCTTCACTTCATCCGTCATTCGGAGTGGATTGGGGTAGCCGGTCTTCCACGTCGCATCAATACCCATGATACCCTTGTACACCGGACTGATGCCGATGAGCTTTTGCTCGGTGAAGAGAATATCCCGTTCACAATCGAAGCGGGTGAAGACGCCCCAGATGTAATTCTCCATGTCACGGATATCAACATCGTCGCTGACGGCAGCAATGATTTTTATACCGGGGAGTTCGGTGTGCTTCACAAGCTTCTCAATCAACGGCATGCCGTGGCCACTTACCTTCACCAGCAACAGTGTGTCATGGACGAGATTGATGTCGAGAATACGAGGATCAAGGGATTTGAGATGCGGGATGTGGGATGAACGGCGATCCCTGGCTTCATTTGTCAACCCTCTCACATCTCCCATCTCAGCTCTCACATCCCTTTTTACCGTCGCATCGACAATCATCTTGCTGCCGAGATTCATCTTGAAACTGGTGAAGTCGAGTGTATCAAGCGGTACGCGTGGAATCATCACAAAGTCATAATGGGGATCGAAATGGTCCCGCACGTTCTTCATCACCTCATCGAAGTTGCGGACGTTCACTCCCTCTGACACAAGGATGATACATTTGGTAAGCGAGAGTTGACCGGTGCCCATGAGTCCGAGTGCGGCCTTCATTGCCTCTTTCGCGTAGCGCTGGTCGACTGCGACGACAAGAAGATTATGGAAACCCGCCTCATAGTACGCCCATAAGTCGGTGATCTCAGAGTGGATGAGTTTTGCGAGCGGCCCAAGAATCATCTGTGTTGCATCACCGATCCACTTGTCTTCCATAGGCGGAATACCAACAACAGTGGCAGGATACACGGCATTCCGGCGGCGCGTTATTGTTTTGATATGAAAGACCGGAAACTCTGCGGCATGGGAGTAATGTCCGAAGTGGTCACCGAACGGTCCTTCCATTCTTCTCTCATGCAAAGGAACGACACCTTCGAGAATGAACTCGGCATTGGCCGGTACATCAATCGCAATCGACTTCCCTTTCGCAAATCCCGTCCGTTGTCCGCGCAGGAA
>CAZIHJ010000113.1:4551-9169 GCA_964538485.1 uncultured Chitinophagales bacterium
GGATCGTACGTTACTACTTGCGGCAGTGTAATAAACCGTCCGCCATCCTCAGGCCAACAGGTGAGTATAGGGAGGTCGTCGAGGTTTGGGGACTCAACTATCTCCTGCGAAATTGGTGACGAGGTTTTTTTGGGCCGGGACTTCAGGAATCGGTTGACAAGACTTTTGTGCTTGAGGAATGCGGATGGTTTCGGAGGTAGAGCATCCTCAAGGAACTTGATCAGTTCCTCACCCAACTCCTGCGGGTGCTTTTGCAACGCAAGCTCACATCGCTTCTCACTTGCCAGTGTATTGATGACGAGCGGAAACTTCGCGCCTTTGACATTCTCAAAGAGGAGCGCCGGTCTCTTTTCTTTAATGGCCCGTGTTGCGATCTCGGTGATTTCAAGGTAGGGGTCGACTTCGTCCTTGACGCGATGGAGTTCACCGACGGATTCAAGATAGCGGGCAAAGTCGCCAAGAGTGGAAAAATGCATAATTGGAAAAGGATCGAGTTATGAAGGTGATTGAGACTCAAGATAGAAGGGATTTGAGGGAGATGCAAGCGTCAGATGCGGGTTGATATATGAGGGATTCCCATCTTGTCCACTACTGCTTTGAAACGCGGGTGTGATCGCAACGAATCGAATACCGGATCCACCTGAAGAAAGACGAGCATGCCATCACGCTCATTCAATGCCAGTTCCAACAAGTCGAGTGCACGTTGGTCCTGCCCGAGTCCCAGATATGCAACCACCTTCCAATACGTTGCAACATATTCACTTTGTGATTTCTCTTCCAACAACTCCAGCATTGTCATCGCATCGTTCCTCATCCCGGAAAGTGCGTAGGCATGACACATTGCCGCCAAGGCGATCGGATTTCTCCCACTGAAGATGCTTGCCATGGAGAACCAATAGCGCGCCGAATCGAGTATCTGTTTTTGTTCATACGCTCCTCCCAATGGCAGATACGCCAACGCGAACATCGGATCAAGCTGCAGGACACCCTTGAACGCGCCGATCGCACTGTCGTATCGTCGGGAGAAGTACAACGTCAATCCGGCGTCAGAACGTATTGCGGCCGAATTAGGATCGAGTCGAAGAGCCCGTTCTCCTTCAGCAACCGCCTCATCAAATCTTCCTGCTGCAGTGAGGAGCAAGCCATACCAGCTATGCGCCCGGGCATTGCTGGGATTCAGCTCGATTGCCCGTTTGAACTCGGTTTCTGCCCGCGACCAATCCCAGTCGTGGTGCATGAGTGAAAAGGCAAATGATGTATGCACTTCCGACAAGCCGTCGTCAATCATCATGGCCTTCAGGGCCGCTTCTCTTGCCTTCACATACGTCTTTTGAGGAGGGAGAATATTGAAGTCACCGAGAACCATGTATGCATCCGCCAGTCCGGCATACGCAAGCGCATAGTTGGGATCTGCGGCAATTGCCTGTTCGAAGTAATCGATGCTCTTCTTGAGTGTATCCGGAGGAAGGCGCTTGTTCCAGAGATAGCGTCCGCGCAGGTAGAGGTCATATGCCTGGAGGTTTTCGGTTTGTTTACTTATGAGGCGATCCTCTTCTTCAGGGGAGATTTTGGCCTTCAGCTCACGGGCGATTCTTGTTGCAACGTCGTACTGGATGGCAAAGATATTCGCGAGCCCCTGGTTGTATTCTCCCGCCCACACTTGTTCATCAGTTGCCGCGTCAATCAAATGCGCCAGGATGCGAACGGAGTCCCCTTCGCGCCGGATGCTGCCGTCCAGGATCGTTGAAACGTCGAGCTCCTGGCCAATGAGCCGGGGCTGCTTATCGGTGTTCTTGTATCTTCTCATTGACGTCGGCGAGATCACACGCAGATGTTTGATCTTTGAAAGCTGGGCAATGACGTCTTCGGTAATCCCATCGCTGAAGTATTCATTTTCCTGCGCACCGCTCATATTCTTGAACGGCAACACCGCAATGCCATACGCACCTTTCGATTCCGATCTGAAAGAAAACACGAAAACAACAATCGCAACAGCCGTCGCTGCAATTGCAGCCAGAGCATAGACTTTCTTCCTGCGTTTGCCAAAAAGCAGCCGTTGAGAGATGGTACTTGATTTTTCCCAGGGAAGAACAATGCGATAGATATCGACGGAAAGCGTGATGTTCTTCAACTCTCCCTGACCGAGGCGGACAAGCGGAAGACCGATCTTATTTTGGATTTGTCGGGCGACATCCTCTGAAATGCAGATTCCCCCGGGCCCCGCAAGCGGCTCAATCCGGGCGGCGATATTGACACCATCACCATGAACATTCCTGTCACGCTGGACGACATCACCAAGGTGAATTCCAATCCTCAATACAATCCGTCCATCGTGTGATGCCGTGGAATTCCGCTCGTGGAGCTTTTTTTGAATCTCGACTGCACAGCGTGCGGCATCAAGTGCGCTCGGAAATTCAAGAAAAAAAGCGTCACCCGCTGTTTCAATCTCCTTGCCGTGATGCGTTTCTACGAGTGGGCGTACGATCCTGCGCGATTCATCGAGCAGCTCGAGTGCAAGGGACTCATTCTTCTGGGTGAGGGAACTGTAACCAACCATGTCGGTAAACATGATTGCAGCAAGTCTGCGTTGTTCCTTGGACTCAATGGTCATTGCTGACCTGACATAAGGTGAGAATAGGGTGCTTTCGCTATTGGAAGGAACTGTGGACGGATTAATGCACCCGATTGCTGCCGCAAACATACCAAAGGACTGGGATAGAATCAACGGCCGAGGAGGAGAAGTTTCAAATTCTGCTAAAGGGAGATCAACGAGCCAGTAAGCGACAGGCAAATAGGGGTCATTCTGTTCACTTGGTGTGGTCATTATCTCATTGCAACAGTACTTTATGACCTCTTGGGACGAATTCCGATATTAACCAAGGCTGGAAATCTCTGCTGGTTTTCACTGGAAACGCAATTTGCGTCCGGATTAAGACTGGTATGGGAGTTGAATATCTACCGGGTTGTGATGCAAGAAGGGAGAGAAGGGATGCCAACAGCAATGGACAGAAATTGGAAGCTCCTGCCAGGATACTCTTTGTCGATGATGATGACACCATGCGATGTCTTATTATCGACATACTCACGGAAAAGGGCCATCTGGTCATTGGAGCCGCCGATTGCGAAGTGGCAAGGCAGCTTCTCGCGTCATGTGTGTTTGATCTTGTCCTTCTGGATGTCGCACTGCCAGATGGCACCGGCTTTGATATCCTGGAATTCATCTCACAGAACGAACTTTCCACCAACGTCATTATGCTTACGGGGACCGCGGGACTCGACAATGCAATCAGAGGTGCATCTCACGGCGTTCTCGACTATATCGCCAAGCCATTCAGCCCGGATTATCTCGTAAGGTCTATCGATCATGCTCTTGCTGCCACAAATCAAAACTAGAGTCTACAGCATACTGGAAAAACAAGGGGTTCTTCTCGCTGGGATTCTCATTTTCGCGTACTACCTCTGGGCAGCCATTGATTTGTTTGGAAACGCCAATCCGCAAAGAGGGTTTCAGGGTTACTTCTTCCAATTCAGTTCTGTGGTATTGCTCTGGGGATTGGTGTACCTGGGGTCGAAGTTGTTCGATTACAAGAAGAAGCAGCAGGAGGAACAGCAAAACAACGCGCGACTGATTCAGGAATACGAGCGCCGCAAGATGCAATTGGACATGCTGGATGAGGTTACGCACTCAATGAATGATGCCATCAACAACCCCCTATCAACGATCACCATTTCCTCATCGTCAATCCGCAAGCGCTTTTCACCTGATACTGAAATCCTCGCGTATCTGGATAGTATTGACGGAGCGTTGAAGAGACTGCGTGAGGTTCTCTCTGACTTCCAATCACATCAGACGAAAAAAATCGTCAGGTCTTTGAAGAATCTTCCATCCCAACAGGAGCCATTGCAACCGTAGCATGAGCAAGCGCTGGTTCGCCTGCGCCTTTCCGGTGTTACTTGAACTCCTCCGCCCTCCAACCTTTACCTGCGTCCAATCCGAGCTGTCCAAGTACTTTACCAGTAAAAGCACCAACATATTCATCAACACTTTTTGGGACGAAATACAACGGTGATGAAATGGGCATGATGATCGCGCCATAGCCGGAGAGTCTTGCACATTGTTCCAGTGAAAGTGTGGAGAGTGGAGTCTCTCGTACACAGATGATGAGCTTATAGCGTTCCTTCAGACAGACCTGGGCTGTTCGGGTAATCAGCGTATCACCAATACCGGAAGCTATCTTCCCAAGTGTTGATGTCGAAGCGGGAAGAATGACAAACGCATCGAAATGATTGGAACCGGACGCCATGGGGGCCGTCAGGTCGTCATCGGAAAATGATCCTTTGATGTACGGCTTGAAGTCCTTCTCGCTCATATTCAGCTCATCACGCAGCAATACCTTGCCCCATGAACTGACGATAAGATACTTATCCGCCTCGCATTTCTTGAGAAAATCCAATGCGTACACTGCACCTGAAGAGCCTGTTATTCCCACGACAATTTTCATACATACACCCCGATGATAACCATTGCAAAAACGGAAAATCCAGCCACGGTGTTGATCTTGAAGAACGCCAGTTCCACGTCTTCGGCTTTTCTCTGCTCAAGATACAGAAGATAGCC
>CAZIHJ010000114.1:0-8930 GCA_964538485.1 uncultured Chitinophagales bacterium
GGTAATACGTGATCCGTTCTCGTACGAGGTCGACAATCTCCAGGAATACGCATACAGTAATCACTACTGCCATCCAGAGAAGCTGGGAAACATCACTGCGAAGGATTTCACGCTCAATGAACAATGTGAGAAGCACGTAGCCGATAAGGGCCCCGACAATCTGCGGAATGGAGCGAATGATATTCAACACAAACGTCACGGGAAGATAGAGCACACGTGAACGTGTTTCAAGAAGGTGTAATAATACGCCAACCGACCACCCCAGCAACAAGGAGAGTGCGACAACAACAACACATGCAATAAGGGTGTTCATAAACGCCGTACCGACCAGCAGGAATGCGGGGGTGTTGAGAAACAGCGCATCCCACACACCCAGCACGGTGAGTCCGCCAATCCAAATGCCAAACCAGAATATATCCCGCCTGAAGAGACCCGTCATGTGTTCTCGTATTTCTGTGATTCCCGGTGGCACCACAAATCCACAATAATCTCGGTGGCTTTGACTATCAGAAAGATTCCTGCTATGATTGCTGCAACCACGTCATACTGTTTGTAGAGAATACTCTGCAGCAGCTCATATCCGAGATGCCCCTGGACATTGAGGGCCATTTCGATAATGATCAATCCGGTAATTAGAAACGACGCCTGCTCCTTTAATGATGGAAGGTATTGGAATCGGGCATTCAGGTAAACGTGGCGAAATACATGAGACGGGAACAGGTGTCTCGACCTGAGAACTGCCTGGAGCGAAACTCCATCCTTGGTACCCCATGCGTATGATGCGTCGAGACCTTTGACAATTGCCGTTTGAACGTACCCTTTCCGGCTTTCGGAGACGAGGAATGTGTAGAATTTGCTTGCATACGTAATCAGCATGCCGTTGGAAACTACTCCAAGCACAACCATGAAGAGATAGGAATCCGTGTCAAAGCCGGATCTGATGGAGTATGCTATGACATAAGCGGGCGCAAACAGCACGGCATAGATAAGCCCCTTTGCAATGGCTTTGAGAAGAGGCAGGATGGCATTGAGAGTGAGCGATACAACTCGTGGCAGCGAAGAGTCCTTGTGGCCGAAAATGTCATCAAGGTTCGACATGCCTCGTTGCTTCATTTTCACAAATCTGAAAACTGCAAGACTCCTCGCGGCATGATAGCTCAAAACCATGACCAGAAGATAGATGGCGATGAACCGCGCGTACATGCCTGCCAACTGCAACAGTTTTGCTTTCGAGAGTCCCCTCTCCGTGGCACCGGTCTTGTACACCTGACGGGTGAATTGTTCCTGCCGAAAGTCATCCAAAGCCCGAACAAGCGAGTCATTCGCCGCGCGGCGATCGGGGTGAAAAACATCGAGTGTTTCCTTAAAGAGTGCACGATGGAGAGGGTCACCGAAATCCATTGAATCAATCAGAAGGTACGGCTCAAGCGACTTCAGGTGTTCGGTCCTGCGGGCTGTCTCGTCACCAGTAACGGCTGAAATGAGAACGCCGAACGACAGGATGACAATCACAATACTCAGCGTATGCTCGATGAATCGATTCTTCATCAGCTATCGCACCCGGACAACCAACTTGCCGGACGTGGAGACAACCTCAAGGCCTGAACCGAGAACAAGGTTCTCCACATCTTTCAGGAGATACCGTGTACTCAGGTCGTATGCCTCAACTGAGGTGGTTCCGGTCAGGGTGCATGACATGGACTTTGGGAGGATTTCACTGGTCCACTGTGGCGGTGTTTTCTGCAGACCGGTCTCACGATTGAAATGTCCGAATAATCTCGAGAGAACACGGTTGGTTTCATCCAGACGAGTTTGAATCTTCTGGATGATATCCGAGGGGATTGATTGAAGAACTTTGATGATCGATCTTTCGAGCTTCCATTCCTTCCCCTCCTTTGTTCCACTGAAATCCACCCAACCATACTGCGTTGGATTGCCGGGGATTTCGCAGAATGTCTGAGCACCATGACGGAATATCCTGACGAGCTTTTGAGCTGCTTGAATAGCCCTTGGAGACGAACCTGGAGGAGAAAACCGCAGAGACGAGACGTTGACTTGAACAGTGTCGAGAAGTTCGCTGGTATTACTGTATGTTCGTTCGAAACCCAATGCTCCGGAGCGAGCAAGTTTGCCGGATTCATCTTTCAGAAGATAGAATACCTCACCGCCGATCTCCACCTTCATACACCGCGTAAACCCATCTCCCAACAAATCGTCAGCCTTAAGTATCCTGATCGGGATGAAAGGCGTGAGGAGTTGCTGTTCCTTCCCGGTTACATCCTGCTGGTACTTGTTCTGGATAACGAGACGGTCGACCCGCTCGACGAGAAGATAATCCGGGCTGCCGTGCGATTGCTGGCGGCCCAGAGAAAGCAGACACAAGAGAGCGACAATGCCACGAAACACGAGCATAGGCGTGGCCGGAGGGTTAGTTACCGGGCCTCTCCCTCCATCGCTTGATAGTCGAGAGTTGTGAAGCGACTCCGTACAAGTCTATACTTGAAGCGTCGAACTGTGTACTGAAATACGCAAGTGACGGGAGCGAGAACATCCAAACGCCGAGACACATTTCCTGTTCGAGCAGATCAATACGACGGGCGTATTCCTGCTTGTCGCCAATCTGACGTGTGGACATGAACGCATAGACATACTGCAGCAACTGGTTGATGTCGGCCCCTTCCACGCTGTTGCGCGAATCCAGCCGGAAGAAATTCCTGTCGCTCTGGAAGGAATTCAAGCCCACCATCTGCTTTCCGGTTGCATCCTGCTCAGTTTGCAGGTTGATCCTGTAGGTTTCAAGGTCCGGCTCACGCAGGAAAACATTGTACAAATCAAACAGGAAGTTGCTCCGATATCCGCTCACAGCGACTAGAAGCGCATCATAATCACCGCGCTTGATCTCGTCATTGTTCACGGCAAGGACTTTCATCTTCCCTTTCGTTACCGAAGGGTCATTGAGTATTTCAATGAGGTCGGCGTATTCTTCCCGGAAACCGTAGTTCATACACGCCTTCACTCTGAGTGTATCGGGCAGGATTGAAAGATTCGCCGGAACTTCGGCCTGTGGCGGTGTTACGATTTGTTCTTCGACATAGTACGATGACGACGGGAAGATGCTGCGGTTGATATAGTCATTGAAGTTGTCTCTATTGCCTTTATAGTCCACAACGTGGCGCACCTGCTCGGTGCCCACTTTGAAGAACCGATCGACAACGGCTTTTGCACTCAGCATATTGCGCACCTCCTTGCGTTGCTCGCGGGTCAGGCGTTCAACGTTCAGGAATAGCGCAAAGAACGTGTTGCTGATGTTGGACTTGACAAAGAACTTTGCGGTATCTGCAAGAATGGGCGACAAACTTCCGAATGGTGTTTCGAGAAGAACATTGATCTTGCTGTTGCTGAGTTCCGTCGAGTACGTACTGTTGTCAATGAACGGCGAGAGGATCACACTCGAAATCTGTGCCGCCTCGTCGGGGTTCTTCCGGTAATCCGACACGCCATCCTTCGGTGGCAATGGCATATAGGCCGCGGTTCCGATCCGGTAGTTCATGGCGTTGATGTCGGAATTGTTGGGGAGAATCTTGAACGAGAGGATCTCCTTGATGTCAGCTTCTGTCCAAATGCGGTCTCCACGAAACTGCAGCCGGATCTGGTTGCCGTTGTCCGGCCCTTCAAATCCCATCGTTGGAAGAGCTTGCGAAACGAGGATATAGTCGGGCGAGAGACTGCCAAGACTCTGAATGCGACGCAAAGTGAAGTTCACGTCCTCCGCGGAAAAGAAGTGATCGGCACCCTTCGCCACGGTGTATTCCTCATCCTGGACTGTCACCTGCCAGCTATCGTGCCATCTCCTCGCACTCTTCAGATGTATGGTCACCACATTGCTCTGATCGATTCCGATCAACTCGCCAAGCCCGTCTTCATACATCACACCACTGGGGCCTGCGGTAAGGTTAAATAGCCCGTCAAACTGCACCTCATCAAGCTTGTCTGCGAGGGCATTTGTGCTAGGGAGATGCGGATCAATTGCCGGTTTCTGGTGCGCGATGTACGGGATAACGATCTGATCTGAAAGATTCGGCCGTGTCAGAAAATAATAGAGAAGCCCGCCACCAACAAGTAGCACTCCACCAATGATAAGATAGAGTGATCGTTTGGAGGACTTCGGTTTCATTGTTGTGGACTGCGTGACGATTGTTTCCACGAAAGAGTCTCCTAATCAAAAAGCAGTGGTTGAGTTCAATGCGGACATGCAATCTGCCTGAATCAATTTTTCCTGATGATGGGTACCTGTGCCATCAGACTCACTTCAAAGACCCTGAACCCGGGATACTTAAACCGTACTTCCAAAACGTTTCTCCCGTCTTTGTCCATCTGAAGTGGAGTAATCAGTGTCTCATAGTTGTTCTCCGCCGTGGGTGCAGTTATCCTGAACCGTCCTTCATTCTTCAACGGTTTCTTGTCGATGGTCATGGATTCATACCATTGCGTCTGTCCGGCTTTCTCCGCAATGTCCTGGGGTAGCTTGATGTTCACATCGAACACGGGGAACTCTGCCTCGGACGGAATCTGTAGTCGGATGCGGAACATGTACTCATTCTCACCATTCTTATTGGAAGTTACGGGTAATGCGAAGAGCTTGCGATACTCCTTTGGTCGGATGATCCACTTTGCCGCTTGAACGTCGCATTCGGTGATAAGTCCCTTCACTTGTTTGTCGTTCCCCTTATAGAATTTCCCGTGGTCGACGATTGCGCGGGCCTTTTCAACTCCACGTTCTCTGCTGTTGCGCAGAAACTCCGCGTAGATCGCCTTGATGGAGCTTTCAGGAAATTGATTGAACTTGATGTTCTCAAGATAACCTTCAATCTCTCTTCGCTTTCGCATCAGCTCACTGCTTCCAAGCGAACTGAACGTGAGCTGGTGGACCGGCAGGAACGCCGAATCGGCGTACAGTATCGCAACACTGTCAATCGCCACCTCATGCGCCTTGATGAATGCATCAATACGTTGCTCTGAGGCCGACTTCACTGCCGTGTAAATTCCCGACTCAAACCGGTTTACTAACGTGGAGCGTTGCGCAGTAATCTCCGGTGACGCGGAAACTCCACGCTGGTCATGAAGCTCGCGCAATCCCGACTCGGCCGAACCCCACATCCGACCGCCGATGTTCGCCGCAATGGACGCAGCCGACTGGTACATTGCCACCAGATCGTCGGCACGGTTGGACGCAACCGTAATCTCACGGGTCAACACGGTAGCACTTGGATAGCTGCCATAACGTTCAATGCGGCTTGCCTGCGGCTCAGGAATGGACGCCTTCAAACCGGTTGCTTTGGCAGCGAGATCGGCATAGAAGGCCTCTGTTGAAGCTTCTCCTCCCGAATTAAACTGGCTATTAAGCGCTTCAAACTTTGCATTACTACTCTGCAATCCTTCCGCCTCTGTATTAAATCTGGTGATGAACCGGAGAAGGGCTTCGGTCTCACGTGGCATCTGTCGGTCACAGGCGGTGTATAATCCCCCAACCACCGCAACACTTGGAGCTGGGCTGATCTTACTGATATCCGTCTTGGTCCTGATCATACCATCAAGAAACGGCGCAACCTCGGCAAGACGGGCATAAAGGACATGGACAATCTTCGCTCTCACGCCTGCCGGAAAGCGATCACGTTGGGATGCAATTTCCGTAAAGTACGGCGCTGACTCTAGGAACAACGCTGTATTCCCTCGCGTATCTTTTTCTTTCTTAAACAGAGTGAGAACTGTGCTGAAGTTCTTCTGGAAGGTCAGTTCATCATCAACTTGGGCTTTGAACGCCACATACTGCTCGTAAGCGGTGTCTTTCGATGCAGCGATGTCAGCCGGAAAAATGCTTGCAAGCCGCAGCAGCTCTTCGTTCATCGCGCTGATGGCAGCCGTTCTTTGGTCAACCCGTTGGATCTCTCCGGAGAGGTCAAGCTTGTCGAGGTCGTACCTCGCATCCATGGAGTTGTACGTGGACCGGTTGACCGTGTTGTCCGCTAATGTTTTCTGATACGCTGCATACGTGTTTTCAAACGTGTATCGCCATTGCGGCGCGTAGCGATAACGAATACTCAACACCTGGTCGCTTGCAGATTCAATGATCCAATAAAACATCGGCACGCTGCGATCGACGGCAAACACAAGGATACTGTCACTCAATGACCCTTCGTCTGTGATCGGTGGGCCGGGAGTCTTTTCGTCCTCAAATGTGGAGGTAAGAAATGAACGGAGCGAGGGCTTGCTGCTTGTAACGAGAACAAGGTAGAACTTATCCTTCGGAGGCGCAGGAAACTTGATAAAGTACTTGCCATCCTTGTCCAGCTCGAAGTTGTCCTTATCGTCCTTCAGCTCGATGTATCCCCGTTCCACTGAACTCACTTCTGGTTGAGGCTCAAGCTGTTTAAAGGTTGCACATCCCCCGAAAATAACGCTTACCAGCATTAGCGCGAAGGTTCTTCGCATGAAAAGCTCCTAAGAAGTTGATCCAACAGGTTCAAAGAACGGAGTCTTGGCGGCAAAGGTCAAGAGGTGAACATGAAAAGTTGTTAAGAAAGCTGTTGGGGTCCGACTGTAGCCCTAACCCCACCATTTATGGTGGGGGAAAAAGAGCAACAAAAAGAGACCGGCTTTAGCCATGAGTCTCAAAGTTGTGTATCCTCATAAATTCGTCTACTTCCTCAGCATACGTTTTCCTTCTGTGATGCTCTTCCTGACGGTCGATGTACGCACGAACATCGTTGAGTGCCGATTCGCTCACAGAGACTGCATAATACTCGTTTGCCCACTCGAATCTCACTGATGTCACTACCTCTTTGTTCATCCAATATGCAGATTCGCCTTTAATAAGTTGTAATGTTTTCGCAATCGTAGTATCTGCATTGAGCCCAAACAGGCAATGGAGATGTTCGGTATATCCATTAAGTCTATCAATTTGGATCTCTTTGTGTTTGGCGTTCTCCCGAATGTGCGCTATCAAACGCAATCGAATATCGCTGGTCAGGTATGGTTCCCGATTCTTCGTTCCCCACACTGCATGTATCCACACTCTCACGTAGGACATGGATCCTCCTGTTATGGCTAAAGCCCTGGCAATATGAGATGGCTAAACCCCAACCTAAAGGTTGGGGTTATGTGGTCGCGCCAATGATCGATTGCCCACGACTTTAGTCGTGGGATTCAAAACAAAGCACACACTACCCGCAAAACCGCTTCAGCGGTTTCATCATCCTTCAAAAGAAATTCATGATGACCGCCACTTGGTAATCCGCTTCGTAAGTTCCTCAACTCCCAACTCCTGGCAGAGGTTTCTTAGGCGCTCCTGCGCCCCACGCCATTGCAGGTCCTCGAGCTTCTCCCCAAGCGGAACATCCTCGCGGAGCGTTGCCAACTTGCGAAAGAGAAGCGCATCTGCCCGGTGGTTTTCCAGATTCTCTGAGAGATATTGTGCCCGACTCACTTTCACTCCCCACATTTGAGGGTCTTTGGGAATTGCTTCCAAATGCTTGAAGCGCGCAAGCACGACCGAAGCCGACTTTGCACCCCAGCCCTGAATACCCGGATAGCCATCCGCACTATCGCCGACCAGCGCCAGCCAATCAGGTATTGACTCCGGACGTACGCCGAATTTCTGCTCTACACCTTCCTCATCGTACACAATCTCGCGTCGCCGGTCCCAACACACAACCTTCTTCCCCCGCACCGATTGGGCAAGGTCTTTGTCCGGAGAACAGATCAACACCTGCTCGACTCCCTTTGCGTCTCTAAAGCGAGCCGCTGCCGTCGCAAGTGCATCGTCTGCCTCGAACTCCACCATCGGCCACACAACAATGCCTAGAGCGGCAACGGCTTCCTCCGCTAAAGGGAATTGGCTCCAAAGCTCAGGTTCGATCCCTTCTCCTGTTTTGTAACCCGGATAAAGATCATTGCGGAACGACTCGATGACATGGTCAAACGCACAAGCAACGTGTGTGGTGCCGGGCTGTGCGACTAGCGCGACCAGACTCCTGAGAAGTCCAACCGTGGCCCCGACCTCGCGCCCATCAGGCGATTGTCTCTTGGGTGCACCGTAGTAGTTGCGGAAGAGCTCGTATGTGCCGTCGATAAGGTGGATGTTCATGTCAGGTCGGGATGAGGTAGCTGATGGTGGTTATTAGCGAGCGGCCGTTTTTTTCATTCTCGATCTCATTTTGTTTGATAATCCGGGTTCTCTTCATCAAGTGCCCATTGCAATGGATTATTTGCAATGTATGTACGAATCCTGTGAAGGTCGGCATCGTTGCGAATGATGTGGTCGTGGAAACCACGTTGCCATACGGAAACACCCTCCCTCCCGCGCATAACGTTGATTCTCTTTGCCGACTTTGACTTGAATTGACCGACGACCGCGCCGAGCGAACCGGAAACCAACGTCTTCGTAGGGGCGACCTGATGGGTTGCCCTATTCACGGAATTGTCTTGCTCCTTTTTGTGGGCGACCGGACCGGTCGCCCCTACGGATGTGCCAATAATAATTATTCCGTGAATATGATTTGGCATAACAACAAAATCATCCAATTCAATCTCCGGCCTAATGGCAGGTGTCCTCATCCATTCTTCACGCACAATCTCGCCGATCTCGCTCAATTCCACCATGTTATCGACAATTTTACCAAATAAACACCGCCTGTCGTATGTACAAATCGTCACATAATACCACCACGGCCAGGAATAATCCCATTCCCGCAGCCGGGTCGAGAGACGGTGATGAGTGTTCGGATTGTATTTCATTGTCGTAGGGGCGAGTCGGTGACTCGCCCTCTTGCTTCCATTTCAGGGCGACCCGTCAGAGGGCGGCCCAACGGGCTTGCCTCGCCGTTGTTTGGCGGGTCGCTTCTACGGAATTGTCTGTGATAATTTGCTTGCGG
>CAZIHJ010000115.1:0-2687 GCA_964538485.1 uncultured Chitinophagales bacterium
CCCTGTATCTCTTTAACCTCTTTGGTTACATGGGAACGTTCCTCATGGCCCAGGCCCAGATTCGCAAGGAAATCAAACAGCGGATCAAGCAGAGCGTTCCGGACAATAAGCTCGTACGCATCAGCATTACGCCAACAACGGCCTCGTCACTTCAATGGATAAAGTCTTTTGAGTTTCGCTATCGCGGGAGCTTGTACGATGTCGTGCGAACGGAGCAGGTTGGGGATACCACGCATTTTACCTGTATCCATGATGTGCAAGAGCAGGGCCTTTTTGCGGGTCTGGATGAGCACGTTCGCAAGCAAATGGAATCCGACGCACGTGCTTCCAGTCCGAAAACCGTGTTCAACGAACACTCCCCCTCGGTACCGTTCACGGCCTTTGGGGAAACAGTTCTGTGTATTCTGAATCTCCGCCCTCCACTGCTTCCTCCGTCATTTGTTGATGAAGTTCCGTTCCCTCCACCAAAGATCGCCTGATCATAACTGTATGTCACTGTTACACGGCACGCCATCTCCGTGATGTTGTGGTGTGTCCGTGATCCCACTTTCTTTCGGAGACACAATGAACGGACAGTTTCAGCGTGTATTCCTGGCATCGGTGTGTTGTCTCTTTGCCGCTTCCACGCTGCAGAGTCAAACACCCGGGCAGGTTGCGCCAGAGGATACCATTCAGTATGAGGTCGATGAGACGGTGATTACCGGAACCCGCACATACCGGAAAATCATCGACGTTCCCTATTCCATAGAACGCATCGACAATACACAATTCAAGTTTGAGAAAAAAACCTCGGTGGATAATGTATTGGGAATGATCCCCGGTCTCTTTTTCCAGAACCGCTACGGCAATCATGACGTGCGAATATCGATCCGCGGGTTCGGCAGCAGATCCAATAGCGGCATCCGCGGAGTACGCATTCTCCTCGACGGCATCCCGGAATCGGAGCCGGATGGACAGACGCGCATTGAGGCGATTGATTTCCAATCGATCGGATCGATCGAAGTGGTGAAAGGGAATGCGTCGTCCCTGTATACCAACGCTCCAGGAGGTGTCATTAATTTCATGAATGATATCTTCTTTCCGCGCTCGTTTGGGGTTTTCTTTAACGAGTTCGGGTCCGGAGGGTTACGCAACAACGGTCTCAAGCTGGGCGTCAAGACGGAACAGAATACGTTCCTCCTGACATACAATTATCATCACTCGCGCGGTTATCGTGTGCACAGTGAGGACTCCTGGAACATCATCAATTCGGTATTCGAGACGCGCATGAGCGACCGGACGAATCTCCGTCTGTATATCTATGCTGTTGACGGACTCATCCGGTTGCCGGGGTCGCTCACCCGTGCGCAATTCGATGCAAGTCCGTTTGCGGCCAACCCCCGCGATGTTGCACGTGACGCCAAACGTGTAACGAAAAAAGGTCGCGTTGGTATCCAGTATAATACACTGCTCGGGAATGAACGCGAGCACGAATTTGAATTGACGGGATACGGGACAATAAAGTACTTCGAACGCACGGCAGCCACATACCGGTTCTTCAACCGGAACGGGATGGGCGCCAGCGGGAGATATGTGTACCGGAGTTCCTTGCTCGACCGGAAGAACGAATTCTCCGTGGGAGGGGATCTGTTTTATCAGACCGGTCCGATTGAGGAATATGGCAACTTTGGCGGCACGAAGGATGACGACTTGCAGTTCCTAACCGATGAAACAGTATCGAATGCAGGGTTCTATTTTCAAAACTCGTTCGGCATCATCAACGACCAGCTTGATTTGTTGATCACGGGACGGTACGATAAGATCGTCTTTGATCAAAAAGACCAGCTTCTCGGTGTACGAAGCGCGAACCGAAGCTTCGATGCCTTTACTCCAAAGGCGGCACTCAACTACAAGGTCACCCCGACGATTGCCGTGTATTCATCGTACGGTCTCGGCTTCGATACCCCGGCGGGAAATGAATTGGAGAATTCTCCACTCAGTTCAAACCCGACTGTGCTGCTCAACCCGGACCTCAAGCCGCAGAAGTCGAGAAACTTTGAGCTTGGTATCAAGGGGAATGTGTTGCGCCAGGGAGAGGAGTTTGCACGACTGATCCACTTCGAGGCGGTGTTCTTCAATACGAAAATTGAAGACGAGGTGGTGCCCTTTGACGTTTCCGGCGATGTGTATTTTAGAAATGCAGGTGAAACGGATCGGACGGGCTTCGAGCTCGGAACGACGGTGCATCTGTATAAAGGCCTTCGCGTCAAAGCAGCGTACACGCTATCGGATTTCACCTATGACAGATACGTGGCGCGTACGTTCGAGTATGATACCCTGGGGAATGCGGTGCCGTTCGATCGGAGCTTCGGCGGGAATTCCGTTCCCAGCGTGCCGAAGCACAATCTGGGGTTGGAGTTGGCATACGAGCATTCGTTCAGTGAGATGTTCACAGGGTTTATTAAGGGGAATTATGTGAACGTGAGCGGTATGTTTGCCGACGATGCCAACACTGATCAGACTGTTGGCTATCAACTTATGAGTACGACGATTGGTTGCGATGTTCAGTTGGGCCGATTCAATCTGCTCATGAATGCAGGCATCAACAATCTTGCAAACAAGACTTACATCGCTTTCATCAACATCAATTCCGACCGGCGGGAGTTTTTTGAAGCCGGTGAACCGCGGAATGCGTATCTTGGGGTGAA
>CAZIHJ010000115.1:2787-8762 GCA_964538485.1 uncultured Chitinophagales bacterium
AATACCATCAATCTGGCAAATGGGTTCGTCAATGAGGGAGTATACGTTACCACAAACGCCGGAGCGACTTGGTATGGCAGCGACACATGCAAAGGTGCACCAATCACCTTTCATCGCGGTGATCCCGCCATCACAATCGACAAGGATGGGCGATTCATCCTGTCACGGCTTGGCTCTTCACCGGGGCTCTATGGTCACTTCTCAGCCGATAACGGCGTTTCATGGTCGTCGCAAAGAACGATTGCGCTCGATGATCAGGGAAGGGGTGCCCTTGCCACGGATGCAATCACGTCAAGTCCGTTTTTTGGTCGCAGCTATTCGGTGTGGGTTCGATTCACTCCTCCGTATCCCATATGGTTCTCATTTACCACCGATGGTGGAAATTCATGGAGTGCTGCTACGGCAGTCAATTCGCCGACGCAAAGAGGCCAGGGGGGCGATATCGCAATCGGGCCTGATGGGGCGTTGAATGTATGTTGGGCCGGAGTAATAAGTGGTTCACCATTCACGGAGGATTTCGTCGGGTTTGCACGTTCTACCAACGGGGGTGCTTCATGGACAGCCCAGGAGAACGCGTTTGATATGAACGGGATTGCGGGAACATTCTCCACAAAATCTAATATTCGCGTCAACGGCTTGCCTAGGATTGCGGTTGACAACAGCGGTGGTCCGCGCAATGGTTGGATTTACATCGTTACAACGGAGCGGGGTCTCGCGCCCGCAGGGAACGATCCGGATATTATTTTCCATCGCTCGACGAATGGCGGGACGTCGTGGTCGTCGGGTATTCGTGTAAATCAGGATCTGCTCAACAACGGGAGGTTTCAATTCTTCCCGGCGGTCAACGTTGATGATGGTGGCGGAATCAACGTCTTGTACTATGACGACCGGTCCACAACAACCGATTCTGCGGGCGTCGTTCTTGCGCGTTCAACGGATGGCGGCAACTCGTGGACAGAGTATGGGATCAGCGACAGGAATTTCAAACCCCAACCCATTGGTGGACTCGGGGCGGGATATCAGGGCGACAACATTGCCATGACGTCAGTAGGTGATACACTTTGGCCAGTGTGGATGGATAATCGTACCGGAGTGTACCAGCTCTGGACATCAGTAATTAGGATTTCGGAGCTTTCCACAAGCGTTTCAGAGTCATCTCTTCCATTGTCGCCGGCGCTGATGCAGAACTATCCGAATCCGTTCAATCCTTCAACAATGATCAGTTATCAGTTAGCAATCAGCAATTGGGTGACGCTCAGGGTGTATAACATTCTTGGACAGCACTTGCGGACATTGGTCAACGAGCAGAAGGATGCTGGAGTGCATCAAGTTGAATTCAATGCGGACGGATTGTCGGGTGGGGTGTATGTATACCGACTCACGATCGGGGATCAGAGTTTTAGCAGGACCATGACGCTGGTGAAGTGACTATCTAAGCAACAGAAGCTT
The DNA here is from genome assembly GCA_964538485.1 of uncultured Chitinophagales bacterium. Lineage (GTDB taxonomy): Bacteria > Bacteroidota > Ignavibacteria > UBA10030 > UBA6906 > JBJXHC01. The sequence goes on from CAZIHJ010000115.1 coordinate 4,237, forward strand.
GGTGGTTGTTGAGGAGGATATCCGGGTGTGTTTCTCCACAACATCCAACCGGCAGAGATACACTCCCGAGGCAAGTCCATCGGAGCCCATCGGGATGCTGTGCCGGCCTGCGGATTGGTCTTCGGAGAGGAGTTCACGAATTTCCCTTCCCAATATATCGAACACTCTGAGTGACACGCGACTGGCGGCTTTCAATTCATAGCTGATGGTTGTGGATGGATTAAAGGGATTGGGGAATGCAGTAACAAGACTTGAGGATACAGGGGTGATTTCGTTTTCGTCGACACTCACTGTACCCGGATTGAACTTGAGGATCGTACCGTTTCCTCCCACCATATAGCCGTGAAGAGAGTCCGTAAACTGCACATCGTAGAGAGCGTTGAACCCGGGAATAGGCGTGTCGGTCCAAGTTCTCCCTTTGTCCAACGAATACATCGCTGTTGTTGCGAAGCCCTGCGGTGTCCACGCTTCGTAAGGGGTTCTGAATGATATTGCAGACGCCTGACCCCAGATACCAAGATAGGTGTATTCCCATGTGGTACCGCCATCCGTTGTTGTAATCATTCCGGAACCAAAATCGTAGTCTCCACCAATGCCGATGATGTGCAGTGAATCAAAGAAGTGCAAATCGTATATCGGTTCCAGAGAAACCGACTGCCCCGCCCACATTGCGCCGCCGTTGGTCGTTCGCCATACTGTTCCCACAATATCAAACCGGCCGCCAACAGCAAAGCCGAGGCTCGGAGAATAGAATTTCACTCTTTGCAGTTCCCACTGCGGGGCAGCATTTGAATCCACAGTGGCATTAAACCAGGTATTCCCGGCATTCGTTGTGCCGACTATACGGCCTCCTTCTCCCACCATCCAACCCCTCAATGAATCGAGAAACATGATGGAGTTGAAGAACTCTTCTTGCACCGGATAGCGCTGGTCGGTCCAGGTAGTTCCGCCGTCTGTTGTTGAAAGAACGATCGACCCATACTGCGGGCCGTCTGTATCCTGCGCAACAGCCCATCCTCTCGAGCTGTTCAGCATGAAAATATCACGTATATCCTCGCTCACTCGCGATTTTTGCAGAACCCAAATGGCTCCACCGGTTGATGTGTGCAGGATTGTCCCGCTATCGCCAACAACCCATCCGGTAAGACTGTCAAGAAACTGAAGCTGGTTAAGGGTCTTGTTCGTGGGACTTTGAATTGGTGACCATGCATCAGGCCCGTAGGTCCCTGCAGAAACCTCGCCGGCCAGCAAGCAGGCAATGATCGCCACTCCGGCGCACGAGAAGAAATTCTTATGTTGACTGGATGAAAGCATCTCTACTCACCAATGTATGGGAGAAGGGCTCTATTGTCAAGGTGATGCATCAAGTGTGGCTTCAGGTTCTGTCTGTTGCCGACACCAATTTCTCAACAGATATGCTTGCTATACGCGTCCGTTTATGCTATTTTTCTTTGAAGAGTCTATCTAACGAGTAAGAGGATCGTATGAAACGGATGACAATGATATTCCTGCCGGCAATGGCATTTTCTTTAGGATGTAACCAACAACAGCAGGAAGTCCCCAAGCCGCAACCCGCAATCACACAAGGCCAAAGCCAGAAGGCGACCGATGGTTCGGTCGCAGGGATTGTCTGGTCTGTCCCATCACGATGGGGCCAACAGCCGCAACGCCAGATGCGTGTTGCGACGTACGACGTCCCTTCAATGAAGGGGGACGGAAACAGTGGCGAGTGTGCTGTGTTCTTTTTTGGAAAAGGGCAAGGGGGCGGCGTGGACGCAAACATCGATCGATGGGTGGGTCAATTCGAGAATGCCGAGGGTCCAAAACGATCGACGAAAACCATCAATGGCATGGAGGTCACCTTGGTTGAAATCGCGGGCACGTATCTTGCTCCCGGCGGACCTGCTATGCAATCGCAAGGGAAGTTGGAGAACTACCGCTTGCTCGGCGGGATAGTGAATGCTCCCGATGGAGGTGTGTTCTTCAAGTTTGTCGGTCCGGCAACAACGGTCGCGGAAGCAGAAAATGAGTTTGGTGAGATGATAGGCTCCATCGCACAGCAATAAGCACGCCCGTGCTCGTAGTGTTGACATTCAAATAAATTCCTCTATTTTATTCATCGCGTTGTTGATTTCTTGTGCCCTTCCTTCTGGAGGTTGCCATGATGTTTGTGAAAGATCTGTTGAGCAACAGGCCGGTGTTTACAGTATCAAGGAATGCCACGGTGCAAGACGCCGCAGAGCATATGGCCCGCCAGAATATCGGGGCTGTGACGGTAATGGATGAGTCCCGACTGGTGGGGATCTTCTCCGAACGTGATGTGATCAATAGAGTCATCGCAAAACGACTTGATCCCCATACGACTCCGGTCTCTTCGGTCATGACCACAAACCTTGTGGTTGCAGGCGCCGATGAAACATACGAGTCCTGTTTGTGGAAGATGAAGCAGGCCAATTGCCGCCACCTCCCCGTTGTCGATGCTGATAGACTGATCGGCGTTATTTCTCTTCGCGACTTGCTGCAAGTTGACATTACTGAAAAAGACGATAAGATTCAGTTCCTCACAGACTACATGTTCCATGTCCCGCCTGGAGTGGAGAAAAAATATGTCCAATAATATGTACCCCGGGAGATTGTGAAATGCCTGTTGTGACATTTCATCACGAGCATCGCTCCATTGAAGTAGATTCAAATACCAACTTGCGGCAGTTGATGCAGAGAGTTGGTGTGCCTCCTTATCAAGGACTTGATATGCTGCTCAACTGTCGTGGAAATAACTTCTGCGGTACCTGTGCGGTGGAAGTCGTGGATGGCAAGGGAGCTTCGCAACGAGGCCAGGATGAAGAAAGCACGCTGATCGGCAGTCTGGCTGTAGCTCGGGTAGTGGAGAAGAATATGCGTCTGGCCTGCCAGACATACGTCACTGCAGATATGGTGGTAAAGACGCATCCGCGTCGCCCCATCGATAAGGAAAAAACAAAAGAACGATTCATGCTTATGGGGGTCGTCTCATTTTTCCTTCTGACATTCCTGGGAATGTGTATCTACCTTCTTCTGGATATGATAAAGCAAATCTAGTACTACAGGATTGGTTGAATAAAGCGATACGGACTGGGTTGGACGAGGCGATGGCGAGGAGCTTTCGCCTTTTGATTTTATGGATGTGAAGCGTTGGAACTTCCAGCGCATGCAGGCGACGAGTTGCTATCTCAAAAAGTACAAAAAACGGAGAGCTTCGCAAATGCACACAATGATCACTCAGGAAGAACTTGACACTCTCACTGGAGTGCTGAAGGAATACCTGACGGACTTGAGAAGCGAGCTTCTTGACACGGAAGACCAGATGTATAAACAGGAGTTAAGAAACAAAGAAGAAGTGTTGCGTGTGGTGCTCGCAAAGCTTGATCATGAACGCCGGATGGTTCAGCAGTTTCTCAAGGATACTCCCCGGTAGCTAGCGCGTTGCGGGTTGCTGAAGGACATCAAGCATGGCCTGGTGAATGATGCCGTTGGTTGCCAGTACTTGTTTGTTGTAGATAGAAGAAGGCGCGCCGCTGAAATCAGTGATCCGGCCGCCTGCTTCCCGAACAAAGAGCATCCCGGCAGCCATATCCCATGGATTCAAGTTCACTTCCCAGAATCCGTCGAACCGTCCCGCAGCCACATACGAAAGATCCAACGCCGCAGAACCAAGTCTCCGAATCCCTTGTCCCCGCATCAGGAAATTCACAAAGTGTGCGACAGCATTGTCAGGGTTGTTCGCAATGTCGTACGGGAAACCGGTAACGAGCAGACTGGTGATCAATGTCGGTGTTTTCGAGACTTGCATACGTCTGCCGTTCAAATACGCGCCTGATCCTTTTTCCGCCGTAAACATCTCATCAAGGTTGGGGTCATAGACAACCCCGGCAACCACCTCTCCTTTATATTCCAAGGCGATCGTCACACAGAACATGGGAAGTCCGTGGAGGAAATTTGTTGTCCCATCCAACGGATCAATGACCCACTTGTACTCTGAGGTTCCACTTCCACCGGATTCCTCGGCGAGAATGCCATGGGAAGGATAGTGGCGCTTGATAATTGCGATAATCTTTTGTTCGGATGTCTTGTCGATTTCCGATACGAGGTTCCGGTCCTCACCCTGCTTCATCTCGATGTTTTTCACCTTGCCGACGCTGAACTTCAGGAACCTCCCGGCTTCCTTTGCTGCCTCAATGGCAACCTGAATCATCTAAATTCTCCATGTTGTTGGTCCGTATGGGGAAAAGATACAGAAAAGAGAGTCAGGAAACCATCGAGTTGTTCGGGGGGTAGTGGGTTCAAAGAGACCCACTACCGTTCGGGGAAAGGATGCGCGCCCGGTGCCTGTGAGGGAGGAACTTCAGTGATCTGGTCAGGGTCACTTGCCAAAGCACCGGGGCGCGCGGTCATTCAGGATGCAAACTGTAAAGAGAATGGAGTGTCGGCAAGAGTTGCTCAGACAGGGTGTGCTTCCAGATGAAACCACAAGCGCCAACTTCCATCGC
>CAZIHJ010000116.1:0-8656 GCA_964538485.1 uncultured Chitinophagales bacterium
ACTCCTGACCTGCTGATTACGAATCAGCTGCTCTACCAACTGAGCTACGCCAGCGTGAGAAACCGAATGCATCAAAAATACTGAAAAGAGGTCAGAGAATCAACGAGGCAGGACATCATGGGTGAGCACAACCAAGGCAGAATCAGTTGACCTTGCTTCCCGGCAACGGTAGAGGACCATTCTCTATGATCTCGATATTCGTCCCCTGAATCCACTCCGCATTGGGAAGCACTGAACGTTCCGTCCATGTTTGTGCAACCTGCAATGCTTCCACACTTGGGATCATCTCGATAGTTTCCCATGGACAGTATTTCACACACAACTTGCAGCCAATACAAATGTCGAGGTCAATCTCCACTAATTTCTTGTGCTGATCGTAATCCGGACCCGGAACAGTAAGAATACAATCCACCGGACAGAACTCAATACACACCTCGCAACCAGTGCATCCGGCTTGGTTGATTACGGCAAGCTCACGCGGACGCTTCTTGGCTTTGGGTGCAGAAGCTGCTGGTACAGCGGATTGAAGAGAATTGTCAGCCATGAAAGGGGAGTCCGACATTGGTGAAGAAATTCTGTATTGTCTGTTGCAAATTAATCGAAAAGAAGGTAGAATTGCAAGACACCCCATGTAATTTCAATTGGTGTAGCTCCTTCCATATTCACTCCGGCAACTCCATCAGGCCGGAAACCGTGGCGGGCTACACGACGACCTGTTCTCCGCGTTACCTATCCAATCACACCCAAACCAATGACAGGAGATGAAAATGAAATCATCCTTCACTCTCTCGACGGTTCCCATCGTGGTGCTCATGTTACTCCTTTGCACGAACGTTGCTGCAAGCCAGGGCGTCACCACCGCTGCAGCAAATGGGTTCGTTTCAGACAAAAACGGACAGCCAATACCGGGGGCAAATATTGTCGCTGTCCACATCCCCAGTGGATCAACCTTCGGGACAAGTTCCCGACCTGACGGGCGCTTCAATTTGCCCGGCTTGCGGGTCGGCGGACCTTATTCGATCAGCGCATCACTTGTTGGATATCAGAAACAGTCGCAGGACCAGATATTTCTTCGCCTGTCTCAGAACATTGACCTCAATTTCACATTGCTCGAAGAAACCGTTCAGGGCGAGGAAGTTATTATTGTTGGACAGCAAAACTCGGTATTCAATGCCTCAAGATCCGGAGCGGCAACAAGCGTACAGCGCGAGCAGATCGATCTTTTGCCGACACTTTCAAGGAACTTTCAGGACTACTACAAGCTCTCTCCGTTTGTCGCCGGGGACAAAGGGAACGCCCTGGGGCGAAATTCCAAATACAATAACATTCAGATTGATGGAACAAACTTCAATGACTTATTTGGACTGGGAAGTTCAGGCGCACCTGCAGGGCAGTCAAATGTTACTCCGATCAGTCTTGATGCCATCGAGGAATTTCAGATCGTCGTCTCCCCTTACGATGTTCGCCAATCGGGATTTACCGGCGCAGGGATTAACGCCATTACGAGAAGTGGAACCAATGATTACAAGGGATCGGCGTTCTATTATGGGCGGCATCAAGGAATCATGGGGAGAAGTCCGGACACAATCAAATCAAAACTTGGGAGTTTCACCGACTACCAGTTAGGCGGCAGGGTTGGCGGACCGATCATTGAAAATGAGTTGTTCTTTTTTGCCAACGCCGAGATGACGCGGTTTGACCAACCTTTTTCACGTTCGTTTGGCAATTCCACCCTTGGGCCAAACGCTTACACGGTCAGCGCAGAATCCCTGACCATTCTCACCAACTATCTAAAGAACAGGTACGGATACGATCCGGGCTCGTTTTCGGATATCGGTTTCAATCGTGAGAGTGACAAACTGTTCCTGCGATTCGACTACAATCTGATGGAAGGTCATCAACTCACGGCGCGATGGAACTACCTCCGTTCCTCAGAGGACAACTCACCATCGCGCGGACGGCTCCAGACAGATATGTACTTTGACAACGGGAAGTACAAACTCGATAACAAAACACATTCGCTTGCGCTGCAACTGACAAGTGTTTTCAGCAACTCGGCATCAAACGAGTTCATCATGGGATACGTTGACCAATTCGACCTGCCAACACACTATGGGGCTCCCTTTCCGACACTCTATATCTCGACCAGAGCAGCCGGAACCACCCAGATACTTGTCCTTGGAGCGGAGGAGTTCAGACATTACAATGAACTTGGACAAAAGTATTTTGAGATTACGGACAATTTTTCATGGTACTTACCAGACCATACTCTCACCTTTGGTGCCAAGGTCGACCTTTTTTCCTTCCGTAATTTGTTCATCGCTGACGCTTTTGGCGCGTATACATACAGCTCCATAGCACAGTTCCTGAATGATCAACGGGCCACCTCGTACACCTTCAGATACTCGGCAACCTCGGATCCATTGCAAGAAGCCAACTGGGGTGCAAACCAATTTGGGGTGTATGCCCAGGACGAATGGACTGTAGATGAGGCTTTGAAACTCACCATGGGATTGCGCGTTGATCTTCCAACCTATCCGGATAAACCGAACTACAACAAGGCGATCGATTCGACCTTTGGAATGCGCACTGACACTCCACCGAAAAACTCCGTCTCCTTCTCTCCCCGCGTCGGATTTAACTGGGCCATCGACCCGGACCGCAATGCCCAGGTACGGGGTGGCATTGGAGTCTTTTATGGAAAGTTCCCTTTCGTTTGGGTGGGAAACCAATACGCGAACACAGGAGTTGATTTCTACACGGTGACGAGTGCCCCAACGACGTTCATCCCCGATCCACATGGTCAGCCAAAGTCTGCCACCACGCTTCCTTCCGCTGAAGTGAACCTGACGGATCAGAACTTCAAGGCCCCTTCTGTCCTCCGGTGGAACCTGGCATTCGACTACAAGCTCCCCTTTGACCTTGTCGCAACTGTTGAGGGTATATTCTCGACGACCCAAAACGATGTGTATTATGAAAATATCAACCTCAAGGGACTTCAGGAAAACTCAGGTGTGATTGCGGGACAGGGCCCATTGACGCCAGGGGGAAAGATTACCGGCGAAAACAGGGACGTATGGGGAACCTATAACGCGACTACAAACCGTTTCTCCGTCCAGTGGATCAACGCAGCGCAGTTTGCGCCGGGAGTTTTCCTTGTCAAGAACACGAACAAAGGCAGCAACTCCAATGTCACCATTCAGGTTCAAAGAAATACATTGGAAGGCCTTAATGGAACGGCGGCGTATACATGGGGAATGGCAAAAGACATCAATAGCGGAAATTCAACAACAGCAAGTTCCGGATGGCGTTTCAACCCGACACAGGGAAATCCCAACAACCCACAGCTCACATATTCGCAATGGGATCGCCGTCATCGTCTGCTTGCAACAATCTCATACCGGCATGACTGGGGATGGAACGGCCTGGCAACCACTGTCGGACTGTTCTACAACGGTCAGTCCGGACGCCCGTTCTCCTACATGGTAGGAGGCGACATCAATGGCGATGGCAGATCCGACAATGACCTTGCATACATCCCGAGAGATGCCGACGATATCATCCTGGTGAATTCTGCAGGGGCAAGCCTTCCAAAATCGGACGGAGCCTACGGCCAGCTTCTTGATTTCATCAACGCGGACGATTACCTGAAGGAGAACAAGGGCAAAATCTCCGAGCGCTCAGGACCTCGGGAACCGTGGTCTCACTCAATTGACTTGCGACTCAACCAGGAAATTCCAACATTCGCTGGACACAGAATCGAACTGACTTTCGACGTTCTTAACGTCCTCAACCTGCTCAACAGCAATTGGGGTTGGATCCGGAACACCGGCGCCAATCAGACTGTCATCTTATACCAATTCCACAGTCTTGAAGAAACACCGGGACCTGACTTTGGGAAGCCCCGCTATCAACTTCAATCATCAACTGTAAAAATCCGAGGAGGGAAGGCCTATCCATTCCTCGCAGATGACCTGCAGCCGGGCCGTGTTTCGCGCTGGCAATTGCAGCTCGGGGTTCGTTACACGCTCTAAACCAGAGCGTTCTTCCCCAAAAACAAGAAGAGCCCTGTTGCAAAGGCGGCAGGGCTCTTTTTTCTCTACGTCACACTTTCGGCGAATGACATCATTTCGATGATTCAAGCGGTGTCTGCCGCAACACAACCGGCTCCACTTTGGGCTTTCGCAGGCGGAGATTCAACATCTCTACGAATACTGAAAATGCCATAGCAAAATAGATGTATCCTTTGGAAATGTGCTGATCGAATCCTTCAGCAATAAGCGTAACGCCAATGAGCAGGAGGAAGCTCAGCGCAAGCATTTTTACCGTGGGATGATGATGGACAAACTCGCTGACGGGTTTCGCCGACCACATCATGAATGCAACGGCGATCACCACCGCAATGATCATGATCGAGAGATTATTCGCCATACCGATGGCCGTAATGACCGAATCGAGCGAGAACACGATATCCAGCACCAGTATCTGGACAATGACGCTACCGAACGACGTTGCCTTCCGGGTCGCTGTGTGTTCCGCTTCCCCCTCAAGCTTGTTGTGAATTTCGTGCGTACTCTTGGCAAGTAGAAAGAGCCCTCCAACAATCAAAATAATATCCCTGCCGGAGATTGCATTCTCCAGTACAGTGAACCATGGTGTAGTCAGTCGCATGATCCACGTCAACGAAAACAACAAAGCGACGCGGGTGACCATTGCCAGCGCAAGTCCGAGCGTGCGAGCTTTTGCCTGTTGCTCGTGTGGCAACTTCCCGGCAAGGATTGAGATAAAGATGATATTATCGATGCCGAGAACGATCTCGAGCACGGTGAGTGTTGCTAATGCAATCCATGCCTGGGGATCAGCTATCCATTCCACGGAGACTCCTTCACAAGTGATGAGGTGTTGTAATGACCAACGAACGGAGCAATACCACTGCGCGATACGCGCCATACGCAAAGAATGGCGCAGCCAGCACATCCACGGTATAATGCACATGTTGCACAAGAACGCATGCAGCCACCAGCACAGTGGCAATCAACAAAAGAACCCGGGTGCGCCGGTCACTTGCAAGCAATGCAAGCAGGAACATTGTTGATGTATGACCGGAGAAAAAAAGGTCTTTCGTCAACACAGCATCGGTGCTGACAAAATATTCAACGAAAGGATCCCTGAGTGCAATCATCGTTGCCGGTGGATCGAGAGCGAGAAGTGACATTGCTCCCATGCGATATATTGCGAGCACAATGTATGTTTGCATGGCGACGACAAGTTGTCGGGGATTCCTGCTCAACTGCAACAACGCAAGAACGAGGGCGGTGTAGATAAGTCCAAATGTATACCACGTAACATCAATGGCGGGAAACATATCGAGCACCGGATCCGGGATACGCACGCCCGGCCGCCCCTCGACATACTCAAGAAACGAAGAGAGTTCCTTTACCGCTACAACGAAGCAGACAACCGTCAGGAGTAACTCAACCCTCCAGCGCTTGTCAGACAACGCTTCAGTCCACGCAGTCTTAAACGGCCTCATTTCAGATTCCCAATCAAGAGATAGATTCCTGCGCTGGAAGGCCCGACATCAATCTTTATGTCTTCCGTCCAACGGGTTCCTTCTCCGGTGATTACATTCCGAACCGCGCGTACATCCTTCAATTTATGAGCGAATCGGGAAAGGTCGACTGTTCGGGGAGCGCGTTTGTTATTTGCAATCACCATAATCCGCTCGCCTTCAAGTTCCCGGAAATAGACATAGACTTCATCCTCCGGCGAGAAATGAGTGAGTTGTCCCTGCGCCAACGCGCTGTAGTTCTTTCGAAGTGACAGCAGTTTCTTGACGTGACCGAACAGGTCGTTCTCTTCAGGAGTTCGTCCTTCACCCGTGAATGCGTTGCGCACATCCCCCGGAAATCCACCGGGAAAATCCTGACGTATCGCTCCATGGTCCCTTCCACCCACCATCCCGATCTCGGTTCCATAATACAATTGCGGAATGCCACGCGTTGTCAGGAGAAGTTCAAGTGCAAACTTCACTCGTTGTACGTCGCCACCGGCCTGCAGCATGATCCTTCTGACATCGTGATTATCGAGAAACGTTACCAGTCCCGCAGGATTTGGATAGAGAAAGTCCTGCGTGAGAGTCTCAAAGAGCGAATAGATGCTCGCGCTATCATGAAATACACGTCCGAACGAATAGAAAAGCCCGAAGTCAGTGACGGAGGGGAGAGCGGGCGGAATAGCAGCAGGAAAGGCGCTTCCCTTTTGATATGGTGCGATATACACGGGATCCTCCACCCATACTTCTCCAACAATATTGAATGCCGGGTACTCCTGTGTGATGGCCGTACACCAATCGGCAGCAAACTGTCGATCGATATAAGGGTAGGTATCCTCGCGTATTCCATCGATACCGCTGAACTCAATCCACCAGAGGGTGTTTTGGATAAGATATGTGCTTACAAAAGGATTTTTCTGGTTGAGATCAGGCATATAGTCTGTGAACCAGCCAAGTGTTGCTTTTGCCTTCGAGGCTGAGTCGCTATGGACATCGCTCAATTCGTGCTTGCCGTGGTAGGATTTCTGATGAACCCCAACTGATCCATTCAACCAGTCCGGCATGGGAAGATTCTTGATCCACGGATGGTTGATGCCAATGTGGTTGTTGACATGATCCATGATGACCTTTAACCCACGCGCATGGGATGAATCAACAAACCGGCGAAACAGGTCGTTCGATCCGAACCGGGGATCAATGCGATAGAGATCAGTCACGGCGTAGCCGTGATAACTCGAGCGTCCATTGTTTTCAACGAGCGGATTGGGCCAGAGAGCGGTGACGCCGAGATCCTGGAGATAGTCCAACTTGTTGATCATTCCCTGGATGTCCCCGCCATGTCGGCCATACGGTTTGGTACGGTCGAATTCATTCTCCATTCCCGGAACGACGTCATTGGTGGTGTCGCCATTGACGAAACGATCAGGAGTTATCAGGTAGATAACGTCGCGCGCATCGAAACCCTGATGATGCTTTGCAGAATACTGGCGGGGGAAAAAACGGTAGCGTACGCTGTCGATCTGATTTCCTGCCCGAAGAACCAGCGAGTATTCACCAGGTTGCAATGCGGGAGACAATTCGACATCAAGAAACACGTGTGAAGATCTGACAGTGTGGTAAACCTTGATGACCTTCAGCGAAGGATCGCTGAACGAAGCGGAGACACCGGAGAGGTTGTTCCCGTACACCATGAGCTGCAGCGGTTTCCATTTCATGCCAACCCACCAATGCGGTGGTTCAACTCTTGCGATCTGCAGGCTGCCGGAAAGCGCTGTATGGGTCAAAAGAACAACGCACAGAAATCGTACTATCACGGTGAGGAACACTGGTGCCGAGGTCAGTTTTGCCGGAGTTTACTGCCAGCCTGTTCCACTGCGGACCAGACGCGAAGCGTGTTTTCACCGCACATCTTTTTTATGTCTGACTCGGAATATCCTCTCTTGAGCAATTCGTAGATGAGATTGGGATAATACGAAACGTCTTTCAAGCCGTTTGGCAAGTTGTCGCCAACACCGTCGAAATCCGATCCAAAGCCGACATGATCCACACCGACAAGCTTGACAACATGATCAATATGTGCAACCGCATCAGTCACATCCGCGTACGTCCGGGCCCTTGTCTTACGGTAGTTCTCCGCAAACTCCTTTGTTCTCGGATGATCATCGGAGAGATCATTATCAGTGACAAATTTTCTGATCGCTTCACGCTCCTTCGTCCTTCCTGTGCGGATATCATCACGCAGGAACATCGACCCGAAATTAATATGGATGACGCCCCCCTTCGATGCCAGTGCTTTGATCATGTCGTCATCCATATTGCGCTCCCACCCCGGCGTGAAATGTCTGCACGACGAGTGTGAGGCAATAACAGGAGCAGTGGAAATTCGCAGCACCTGATAGAATGCACTGTCGGAAACATGCGATACATCAACCATGATACCGAGGCGATTCATCTCTCCAACTACTTGACGTCCGAACGGGCTGAGACCATTCCAGGTTCTTACGGTGTCATAGGACGAATCGCAAATGTGGTTGTTCTTTGAGTGTGCAAGAGTGATGTAGCGTATACCGCGGTCATAAAAGTACTTCACATTTTTCAGATCCCCTTCGATTGGAGAACCGTTTTCCATCCCCATCGGCAGCGAAATGACTCCACTTGTGAACTGCTTGCGCACATCGGCAACTGAAAACGCCATGGCAAATTTATCCGGCCAATCCGTGGCAAATTTGTTGACCATGTTGATCAGATTATCCGCAAAGTCCTTTGCTCCCCCCTTCTGCTCGTACTCCGCAGGCACATAAATCGACATGAACGGGGCATTCAGTCCACCAGCTTTCGCCCTGACATAATCAAAGTCGCCTCCGGGAGTTCGGACAGAAATATCCTCCATTTTGTCCGAAAGACGATACGGGATATCAACATGGGTATCAATGATGATCGTTTCCTGTGCAAACCTGTTCGCACGGTCACGGTGTTCCGCATCGGACGTTCCGGTTCCTGTTGGACCCGCAATGCCGGAATGCGCCAGACAGAGAATAACAGCAAAAACTCTTGCGGCCAGGGACATGGTCAGCTCCTCATCAGTTTTTTGTATCTAATCCT
>CAZIHJ010000117.1:0-3633 GCA_964538485.1 uncultured Chitinophagales bacterium
CCCGTTCACGGTCATAGGGCTTTTCCGGTTTGCAGGATGACCAGAGGATGATGCCGATGACGGCAATACTGATTGACAATAGACGATGCATGGGAAATGGGATTGGTGAATGATAGAAAACTTGCAAAGCAATGTAGGGTGCTGCGGGGTGAGTTGCAAGAGTTGCTTCGGATGATGGCTACTGTTCTTCTGTCGGTCGGGGGGATTGCGGAGGAGTGCAGAAATGAATAGCAAGGCAACGTCACTGAGTTAAATCGACCCCTGTTTAAAACTTCGCCAGAATCTGCTCGTTGGTGGGAAATTGCTCGATGAGTTTGAGGACGGTCAGCATGGCCTCTTCCGGGGCTTTGCGAGCAATGGAGCGGCGCAGCGCCTGGTGGTGGCCGACATTCGAGCCGAAGAGTAACTCTTCGCGGCGTGTGCCGGAGAGATTGAGGTCGATGGAAGGGAAGACACGCCGGTTGGCAAGGTCGCGGTTGAGCACGAGCTCCATGTTGCCGGTGCCTTTGAACTCCTGAAAGATCAGCTCGTCCATGCGCGAGCCGGTGTCGATAAGCGCAGTCGCAATGATGGTGAGTGAGCCGGCATCCTCGAACTTTCGAGCTGCCCCAAAGATCCGCTTAGGAATTTCCAGAGAACGAATATCCACGCCGCCGCTCATGGTCCGGCCACTGCTTTTTTGCTCAACATTGAACGCCCGTCCCATTCGCGTGAGCGAGTCCAGCAATAACACCACGTCCTTTCTGGTCTCCACTTTACGTCGCGCATATTCCAACACGAGTTGCGCAAGTCGCACATGCCGTCCACGTTCGCTGTCGCTGGAGCTGGCAAACACCGCGCCCTTGATCGTACGCTTCATGTCGGTGACTTCTTCCGGCCGCTCGTCAATCAACAGCACCAGCACTTCCACGTCCGGGTTATTCACACTGATGGCGTGGGCAAGATGCTGCATGAGCATCGTCTTGCCGGCCTTTGGTGGAGAGACAATCAGCGCACGCTGGCCTTTGCCGATTGGGCAGAAGAGATCAACAACGCGCATGGATGTGTGCGCATGCTGACCGAGCGGATGGGTTTTCTTTCCTTCCAGACGAATGACTTCATGCGGGGCGATTACTTCGAGCTGGGTGAAATCCGGTACGCGGCACCATTCCTCCGGCGCCATGCCGTTGATGGTGGCAATCTGTTTCACTTCGGGACTTTTCCCGCGTTGCTCGTTCGCCTCGCCCGTGAGGACAACACCGGCTCTCAGGCCGAACTTGCGCACAAGGCCCGGGGGAACGTAGGGATCAGAGGTCTTCGCTGCAAGTTCAAGCGAAGGCGTGCGGAGAAACCCAAAGTTCTTTTGATCGAGATCGAGTATGCCGGAGATGGGAATGGACATTGAGAGCTTGGTTTGTGAATTCGCTCGAATGCATGTCACATTGAGCGAAGTCGAAGTGTGAATAATGATTCTCATTTCAGGGTTCGACTCCGCTCACCCTGACACGAAAACTCCGTCAATTACCGCCGTTGTTGCTTCGGTACCATACCGAGAATCTTCTTGATTGTTGCGTCATCGGCGGTCAACACCCCGGATTTCGGGAGTCGGGGAATCAACGTTGCCCAATTGACGTCATTGATAAAAATCGTCTTGAACAACGGGAGAGATTCATCCACGCGCCCGACATTCACCAACGAGACGGCGTGCCAGAACTTCATTTCCATATTATCTGGGAACATTGCCTCGGCGGCGCCATATTCACGCAACGCGGCATCAACGTCACCGTGTTCAATGGCGAGGTCGCCTTGGTTCATCCGATCATATGCGCGGTGGACAGACACCAGTCGCCGTAACTCCTTCAGTGGCTCCCGGTGATCTTCGACCCGCAACTCCATCGCACGGTCGGCCCACGGCCTGCCTGTTGACTTCGCCTTCACAATCAAGATGGCGGCAGATTGTTTTCCCCTGATGTCTCCTCCAACGGCCTCGGCTGCATCAAGCGCAGCAAGCATCCGGTCTGCAAGATCGCCTGTGGCCTTCTCGTACGCTTCGGACATCGCCGGCCAGACCTTGTCATTCAACATCAGGTTTGCCTGCACGGAATAATTCTTGCCGACGATATGTCCCGCCCCCTGTATGCATTTGGCTCCGGTGTGCGCCGCGACGTTTCCACGCGCATCGATCATCGCAACCTGTCGAACGTCCTTGCCGGGATCGGATGCGATGAGAGCTTCAAGCGCCTGTTGCGCGGTCTTTCCGGCGCGCATCAGATCCAAGCCGAGCGGACCATATGCAGGGTCAACGAATGATTGCGTTGCAACTGCGCCAACTCCGGCCTCAGCCCAGGTAACCACTGAACCAACCGAGAACCAGTGCGACTGAACGGCAACTCCCATTTCACCGGTAACGGTATCGCGCGCAACGATGGAGTACGTGTGAACTGGCCGGATGTCGGAGGGTTCTCCCGCACTCAGCAATGAGGGAATGAGAACACAACACGCAAGAAGTGATCCAAGGCGATGCATAACGCCTCCAGGTAGAACAAAGTAGGGTGAATTTCTGCTGTGACTCTTTGGGAACTGAGATAGAGTGGTGATATAAATTCGACAAAAGTAGACGCAATGTCAACGATGGATTTTGAAAACTGCATCCAGAAACCCGACCACGTGGTTCACTGTTGGCTCAAACCAGGGATGAAACAGCCAAAACGTGTGAGGCGTATCGGGGAGCGTTTTGACCTCCGCGCGAATAAAGGCGCTCGCATCCTGAGCACACACGCATTGGCAAACAATAGCGATATGATGCAGCAGGAGTACAATATGGGGTGGAGAATTTCGTTTGTTCATCGTCATAATGCTTACAAGCGTTGCCATCTCTTAAGTGTAGGAATTTTTCTGAGAAAGAAGAATGCAAGAAATCCCGGGATGTGCATTTCTTTCATCTTCCCCCGTACCCGCTCGATCATCTGGTCAACCGTGATGTCCGGTAATGTGAACTTCCCGTTCTGATAGCAGTTGCTACAGTACATTGTGCTCTTGGAGCCGTTGGTTTCTGTACCCCCTCCCTTCGGATCGCGGGCGAGCGGCATTCCGCAGCTTTGACAGTTTTTGTATCGCATGGGTTGATCCTCCGTGATTCAACGTTAGTCTCTACACCGCAGGTTCTTTCATACCCCACTTCGCCCATTCATCGCGGGTGGGACCGTAGAGTCCGGGGACGGCTAGTCCGGCCATACGCATGAGCACAATCATTTCGCCGCGGTGGTGGATCTGGTGCTTGACAAGCGCGCTCAGTGTATGGCCACGCTTCCATTTTTGTCCATACATCTCATCTTCAATGGGAAGTGTAGCGTCAGTCCATTTTTTCTTTACCTCGTCAAGCACAGCAATGGCAGCTTCGTTGTATGCGGCGAAGATCTGTTTCGTTGATGATGGAATCGGATCATCGTGGTGTGGCTTTGTAATACTAAGCCCGGTTTTGTTCATCATCTCCGGAATCGTGATGGTGATATGCCAGGCGAGCCGGCCCAATGTTCGTACATCGGGATGAATGACCTGGTTCAACGACTTGTCGGAGACATGCTTGAAGACCTTTTGCGTGGCTTCAATTTCCTGGTACCACTCGTATTCAAAATCCGTGATTCTATGGAACAT